>NZ_JBLWMW010000017.1:0-79822 GCF_048515945.1 Pseudoalteromonas 'SMAR' | reverse complement strand
CTCTCAAGTGGTAAAATAAGAGATAAACAAGCCGACGTTGAGTCGGTTTTTTTGTGCCTATAAAGCAGCAGATAAAACTATAAAACAGCAGACACCCACATCAAGAGTCGTTAAGAGTTCACTGGGAAGTAAAATAAAATAACGGACATCCACTTTAACAAGCGCTCAATAAGATACACTCTGAGTTTGCTGCACTTACCCAACTGCCTATAAAACAGCAGACACCCACATCAAGAGTCGTTAAGAATTCACTGCGAAGTAAAATAACAGGCACCCACTTTAAAAAGCTCTAAACAAGGTACGCTCTGAGTTTGTTTTACTTATTCAATGACTAATACCAACCTGGGTCCAGGTTGGCTTAATTAGAAAGAGCAAAATTGACGCTTGCGGCGTAAAAACTTCTTGCCGTAAGTGATACCAATCCGCATTAACACTTGCTCAATTTGAGGGAGCAAATTCGACGCTAGCGGCGTTAAAAATTTCTTATTTAGAACAACTAAATCGCAAAACTTTCGCCTTACCTATACGGATGAAGGTACCTTGGCGGTAGCAGGACGCGAGAGCGGTGTTATCGACAAAATTTTCTTGCCTCAAATGGACCACTTAATTAAACGAATTGGTATTAGCTCACTAAATTAACCGAATGGGTAAACTTGAGTGTAAAGCAGGCAGTGTCTGCGATTAGACCTTGCTAAGTTCCATCATTTGTCTCAAAAACGCTTTTCATTCTCTTCATTATTGCTAACCTGTACTCACTTTCAACACGGTTTAATACAATGAATTTTCGAAATATCTTCTTTATTATTGCAAGCATGCTGAGCTGGAATGGCGAAGCCCTGACTCTAGGCGCTGAGCGCACAGAGCTCTATTTACCTGAGCTTAAAGGCAAGCGAGTCGGACTAATAGTCAACCAAACCTCAAGAGTCGGTGAGCAACACTTGGTTGATATATTGCTGCAGCATAACATTGCCGTGAGGAAAATATTTGCTCCAGAGCATGGCTTTAGAGGTAAGCATGATGCTGGTGCATTGATTGCGGATGGTAAAGATAAAAAAACAGGGTTACCAATCATTTCCTTGTATGGCAAAAATAAAAAACCATCCCAGCAACAATTAGATGATGTCGATATTTTGATTTTCGATATTCAAGATGTTGGTCTTCGCTTTTATACTTACATAAGCACTATGCACTTGGCGATGGAAGCCGCCGCTGAAGCCAACATTGAGTTTATGGTTTTGGACCGACCAAACCCAAATATAGCGTATGTCGATGGGCCAGTATTAGAGCCTCAGTTTCGCTCTTTTGTGGGCATGCATCCTATTCCTGTTCTCCATGGCATGACCGTCGCTGAGTTGGCCAAAATGATTGTTGCCCAAAAGTGGTTAGAAACAGAACAGCAGCTTAAGCTGACCTTGATCCCCATGCTAGGTTACCATGATCAAGTTGAGTATCGCTTACCTGTGCCTCCGAGCCCAAACCTTCCGAATCAGCAGGCAATATACCTTTACCCGTCGCTGTGCTTTTTTGAGGCAACGCCAGTGTCGGTTGGCCGTGGTACCGAGTTTCCATTTCAAGTGTACGGACATAGCAACCCGAAGCTAGGTGACTTTGCCTTCTCACCCAGGAGCATCATCGGCGCCGCTGCTAACCCCAAATTAAAAGGCCTAACTGCCTATGGCCAAGATCTGAGAAAAAGCCGCGAAACCGGATTTAACTTACACTGGTTTGTCAGTGCATACCGTGTTTTCAACCAAGCGGGCGTAGAGTTTTTTACGGCTGCCAATTTTATGGATAAATTGGCAGGAACCGATAAGGTAAGAAAGGCTATGCTAGCAGGTGCCAATGAAACCCAGTTGCAGCAACTATGGCACCAAGATGTCGCCGACTTTTTACAGCTTAGGCAAGCCTATTTACTTTATCCTCGGCAGTAAAGTGAAGCTATAAGCGCATCGACTGCATGTTTTCGTTAGCCCGGTCTACACGCTTTTGCCAATGTAGGTTAGATTGCGCGAGCGCCGTAAATAGCACGTCAATCAGGTAGGCTTGTGAAGTACGCGATAACATCCCTGAATGCTTTAAAGGTTCATCATCGCTAGTACAGTAAAGCACGGCATCGGCCAGCTCGACTAACGGGTGGCTGCCATAACGGGTGATCATTAAGCGTTTGCAGTCATTGCTTTTCGCTTGATTGGATAGGGTGAGTAAGCTTTTACTACCGCCGCTACTACTGAGCACAATAAGCAAATCATCTTTGTTCATGGTCGCCAAATAACCCGAGGCACTGAGCTCATCGACTTGTGCTATGGCTGGAATTCCCAGTTTTTGTAGCTTCCAAGTCAAGTCTTGTGCCATGGTAAATGTGCTCCCTAAGGCGCAAATAATCACCTTACGGGCACTTTTTATTAACTGAATGGCAGACTCAAATTGCTTGGCCGTGTTTAACTTTCTGGTTTCTGAGATCACCGTCTGCTGTCTTTGTTGTAGTTTATCGGCAATCAGTTCAATGGAATCATTGTGTGAGATCAGTGCGTCGATGGCTAGGGTATTGTCTGTTTGCTCATTTAAAGCATCAACGACCGCCAACTTAAAAGTGGGAAAACCTCTGTAGCCCAACTTTTGCGCAAATTTTACTACGCTCGATTGACTTACTCCTGCGGCTTTTGCCAGTTCAACCGAGGATAATGCACGTATTTTTTCCCCAGAGTTGAGAGTAAAGTCTGCTAATTTCGCTTCGCTATTTGACAGCGAGGGGCGCAGTGCCTTTATTTTTACAAATGTAGACATGGAATAAAAACCCGAACGAATGAATTTGTATTCATTATAGGTTCATGGCACGCAATGTGATACCCCTAAATGTCAGATCGTTGCATTAATTGCAGGAAAAATAGCAGGATCCACAGCTGCTTTTTTTATTCTCAAGCTTAAGCGCAAAAATTTGTTGTTTTCAGTCACTTAATTTAAGCTAGAGGTTTTAAAATTTTAAGTTGAAGAATATGGACTGGGTTTCAATATTACCGCCATTGATCGCCATTCTGGTGGTGTTTTGGCGCAAGGAAGTGATCATTGCGTTAATACTTGCGCTGATCTCTTCCGAGCTGCTGTTGGCATTACAAAATAATAACAGTCTACTGATTGGCGGCTTTTTTGGCAGTATTGAACGTATCGTCACGGTAGTTACGTCCGCAGGCAACAGCCGTATTTTGATGTTCAGTGTGCTGATTGGTGCCCTGTTAGCGTATATCCGCGAGTCGGGAGGGGTCGCGGCTACCGTTAATATGCTACTTAATCGTGGCGTGGCCAAAAGTAAGCGCCAAGTAGGCCTTCTAACTATGTTTACTGGCACCGCGGTATTTATTGAATCGAATATGAGTGTGCTGACCTCAGGTATTGTTGCCCGAGGCTTGTTTGATAAATTTAAAATGAGCCGTGCTCGGCTTGCCTATATTATTGATAGTACCAGTGCCCCGGTCTGTATCTTAATATTGCTTAATGGTTGGGGGGCATACGTGCTTGGCTTATTAAGTAACTACGAGCTAGAGCAGTCTGCCGTCAGTATTTTATGGGGCAGTGTGGCCTTTAACTTCTACGCCATTATTGCGTTACTGATTGTTTTTTACACCATAGTGTTTGATAAAGTACATGGCCCTATGAAAGCCGCAGAAGCTGAATTAAAACAGCAAGCCACAGCACTCGAAGCAGGGCCAGCGGCGACCAAGTCACGCTATATGCTAGTGCCATTAGCCACTCTTATCATCAGTATGATTGGTTTTATGGTATGGACTGGCGATGGTGTGCTGGCCAATGGCAGTGGCTCAAAGTCAGTGTTGTATGCCACCATTTTAGCCTCTGTGGTGGCCTATATTTTGCTCCTAAGTGGTAAGCGCTTTAGCCACCATGAGTTAATGGATGTTGGCTTTAAAGGCATGGGAGAGCTGCTTCCTCTTGTCAGCATTGTGCTATTGTCGCTGACGCTCGGTGCTAGCCTTAAAGATCTGGGTACCGGAACCTTTGTGGCCTCCTTAGTTGGAGATTATTTACCAATTTACTTAATCGTACCGGTACTATTTATTACTGGGGCCATTATGTCTTTTACTACCGGCACTTCTTGGGGCACCTTTGCCATTCTCATTCCCATTGGTGTGCCACTTATTCAAGCATTAGGCTTGCCGCCAGCATTAGTGGTTGGCGCTATTTTAAGTGGCGGAATATTTGGTGACCATTGCTCTCCAATTTCAGACACCAGTGCGGTATCTGCACTGGCATCGGGCTGCGATCTGTTAACCCACGTCAAAACCCAGCTGCCTTATGCTTTACTGGGTGGCGCCTTGGCCATCGTATGCTTTTTTATCGCCAGTGTAGTCATGATTTAACGTTAGCCAAAGCAAAGCTAGATTATTGATTTATATCGTGGTGCGTGGCAGCGACTTGAGCTAGAATGCTCGCACCAAAGGCTGATGGTTAGCTGTAGTAGTGATGAAGTTACAAGAAATAGATAAAAAGCGTTACCGTAAACATTTAAATCAGGTGATAGTCGCTTGCGTCGTCGCGCTTACGGCTGGCAGTCTGGGGCTTGCCCAAGTATTAATACAACTGTTTCCAGACCCCGATGGCAGTCACTTTCATTGGAATCTCAGCGGAGTGATCGTCAGTGTGATTGTCATCGCGCTGGTGCTTAAAAAGTACAAACACCACCCGTATATGACGGAAGTGACGTATGTCTGGGAGCTTAAGCAGTCGCTCAATAAAATTACCCGAAAAATGCGCAAACTTAAGGCAGCTGCAGAGCAAGGCAATCTCGATGCCATGATAGCGATTCAATATAGCTACGCGGGTTCAAGACAATTATGGCAACTCGACGACAACACCATCACCATGGATGAGCTGGCGATTTGGCAAGCTGAATTAGATTCCCTAGCTGCGAAATACCATGTTGAGCCCAAAGCAGAGCAATATCACCCAGGATTACTCGACAAGTTTTAAACTATTGCAATTCGATCTAACTGCGGCTTAGCCACGTAAACTAATGCCTCACTGAGCGCATTATAGTTAAAATGATTGCAGGCAGCGGTAATATACAAGCGTTCTGTTTGCAGCCCTTGTATAATGTCAGTAGAGACACCATATCTCAGTTATGGTAGCATATTGTTATATTATCACATTTAGGCAAGATTAAGACGTGGCAGAAGTTAGAGCGAGAGTCGAGCTGAATGTAGGGCAGCACAGTAATATCCCTGCAGAAATAGTTTCTTTTTCGGGATTAAAAGACGGGCAGGAGCATGTCGCGTTAGTATTTAATGGTGCTGATAAAGCACAAACTCCCCTGATCCGGATGCATTCGGAGTGCCTAACCGGTGATGTTTTTCATTCCTCACGCTGCGATTGTGGCGAACAGCTAAATGAATGCATTGAAACCATGCACCAACAAGGTGGCGTTTTGCTATACCTTCGTCAAGAAGGAAGAGGGATTGGTTTATACAACAAAATTGACGCCTATGTACTGCAATCGCAAGGCATGAACACCTATGAAGCGAATAACCATTTAGGCTTTGAGGATGACTTAAGAGATTTCTCCGATGCGGTACTGATGCTTAAAGCGCTTGGCTTACACCATGTTAAACTCATGACCAATAACCCCAGAAAGCTGAAAGCCTTACGTGAAGCCGGGATCACCGTGGATGAAGTGGTTGGCACTAAGGCACATATTAAAGCCGGTGTCTCAGGGAATGAAAATTACCTAAAAACCAAAGTGCAGCATGGCGAGCACATGTTGGACATTAAAAAAATTTCCAAAGCCGATTAACTCCCTTTACTCAGTATGCGCAATGTAGGCTTTGCCCATGAAAGGCCCGCATTCACATTATCCACTTTAGCCAGTAGCGAAAACTTTCCTTGCTGGCTAAATACCCGCCTTAAGGCCGCATAAATCACCCCAACATGGCTTTTCAGTTGTCTTGCGAACCAGTATAATCGATGCGTTTTTGCTAAATTAAGTGGATTATGTCAACACCAATCAGAGTTTTTAAAGCAAACATGGGTGTGCAATGGATAAAAGCTGGATGGCAGATTTTTAGAACCCAGCCGCTCACCTTTATGTTGATGTATATTTTTATGGCCGTCGTCAGTCTGATGCCTATTCTTGCGCCGATTTTGCATGTCGTTGCCGCGTTATCGGGCCCGTTTTTGACTGCTGGCTTTTATCTTGCGGTGATTAATAAGCAAGTCAACAAATCCATTAAGCTCGCTGATATTTTTGAGCCATTTGCCGCGAAAGGCCGGCGTATGCACTTATTCCGGGTTGGTATTTATCAAATGGCGGCAGCGCTTTTACTCACTATGGTAGCAGGGGTATTATTCAGTGACGTTGGCACCGCTCTCGAAAATGCAGGGCCAAACACCGATGCGAACCAATTAATAGAGCTTATCGCCAGTAACATTTCCCTGACCCAGGTGGGTTTTTATGTAATTGCACAATCATTGGTTATGATGGCGTTTGCTTACGTTGTGCCTATAGTATTTTTTCAAGGCGAAAAGCGCATATTTCATAGCATGAAGTTATCGCTTGGTGCGTTCTACCACAACATGGCACCGTTGAGCATTTATGGCTTGATTATCGCGGCTTTGTTAGTGGCGGCTCTGCCTTTATCGATGATCCCTGCGATAATTATCATGCCGGTGGCCTTGATCAGCTTTTTTGTCTCATTTCAGGCGATGTTTATGCCAATTAATAAGGCGGAAGTTGAACAGGGCCAACAAAGTGAGCAGTCCAGCTCCGGCAGGTTTGATGCTTAATGACGGAAGATGAAGTTAAAAAGCTGAAAAACTATGCCGTTTGGTTGTTATCACGACAAGAGTACTCAACCTCAGGTTTGCGGCAAAAACTACAGCAAAAAGGGGCCACATCCGCAGTAGCCGAGGAGTTATTACAGTGGCTACAGTCCCTCGATTACCTGAACGATGAGCGCTACGCTGAGAGCTACCTTAATCGTCAAGTTGCCAAAGGACTCGGCGAAAAAAGAGTGTTACTGGACGCAAAACAAAAAGGCGTAAGCCGTGAAACGCTGCAACAATTAATTGCAGAACAACAAATAGATTGGTACACGCAAGCCGCTAATACTTACCAGAAAAAATATGGTATTTGCGCAACAAAATTAGAATACAAAGAAAAGACTAAACGCGTTCGCTATATGAGCTATCGTGGTTTTAGTTTCGATGAAATAGAATTTGCAATCGATACTGCAATCAATGCAGCTGAGCAAGAAGCAATAAAAGGTGAATGATCACATGCAGCAGATGACTACCGCACAAATTAGGCAAAGCTTCTTAGATTTCTTTGCCAAACAACAGCACCAAATCGTGCCATCCAGTTCCCTTATTCCAGGTAACGATGCCACCTTACTGTTTACCAATGCCGGAATGGTGCAATTTAAGGACGCATTTTTAGGAGCTGAGAAGCGCCCTTATACTCGAGCAACCAGCTCGCAGCGTTGTGTTCGTGCAGGTGGTAAACATAACGATCTTGAAAACGTTGGCTACACTGCCAGACACCATACTTTTTTCGAGATGTTAGGAAACTTCAGCTTTGGTGATTACTTTAAAGCCGAAGCGATTAAGTTTTCTTGGCAGTTCTTAACCGAAGTACTGCAACTGCCAAAAGAAAAGTTGCTCGTGACGATTTATCATAACGATGATGAAGCTTTTGATATTTGGTCAAAAGACGTAGGCATTGCAGAAGACCGTATTATTCGTATTGATACTGCCGATAACTTCTGGTCAATGGGCGACACAGGTCCTTGTGGTCCGTGCTCGGAAATTTTCTACGATCACGGTGAGCACATTTGGGGTGGACCTCCAGGCACACCAGAAGAGGATGGCGATCGCTTTATCGAAATCTGGAACCTGGTTTTCATGCAATACAACCGTCATGCCGATGGCACCATGGAACCGCTACCGATGCAATCGGTCGATACCGGAATGGGCCTAGAGCGTATTTCAGCCATCATGCAAGGCGTGCACTCTAACTACGAAATTGACCTATTCCAAGCGTTAATTAAGGCTGCGGCAGAAATCACTGGTGCGCAAGATTTAGAAGACAAGTCTTTGCGCGTAGTGGCCGACCATATCCGCTCTTGTGCGTTCTTGATTGTTGATGGCGTAATGCCATCGAATGAAGGCCGTGGCTATGTGCTACGTCGAATTATTCGTCGTGCGGTGCGTCATGGTAATAAGCTTGGGGCGAAAGGGGCTTTCTTCTACAAACTGGTTGCGGCATTAACTGAACAAATGGGCGCTGCTTACCCTGAGCTGGCAAAACAGCAAGCCATTATTGAAAAAGTATTGCGCATTGAAGAAGAACAGTTCGGTAAAACACTCGACCGTGGTTTAGCGATTTTAGAAGAGAACCTGAATGACATTGAAGGCGATGTTATCCCAGGAGACTTAGTCTTCAAACTTTACGATACGTATGGCTTTCCAGCGGATTTAACCGCCGACGTTGCCCGTGAGCGCTTTATGACCATCGATGAGCGCGGCTTTAAGCAGTGCATGGACGAGCAGCGTAAGAAGGCACAAGCCGCGGGTAAGTTTGGCGCCGATTACAATGAGCGCTTAAAGTCTGATAAGCACACTGACTTTAAAGGTTATGATGCGGTTCACCATACCGGTACTGTCATTGAGATCTTTAAAGAGGGACAACATGCCGTCACCTTGGAAGACGGTGAGCAAGGGGTTGTCGTACTTGACCGTACACCTTTCTACGCCGAGTCGGGTGGTCAGGTTGGTGATACTGGGGTGCTAAAAGTAGCCAACGGCGAGTTTGTGGTCACTGACACGCAAAAATTAGGTAACGCGTTTGCCCATCATGGTCACGTTGTTGGACGTATTGGTATCAACGATAAAGCCGATGCCCAAATTGACGCGGAGCGTCGTGAGCGAGTGAAGAAAAACCACACCGCAACGCACTTAGTGCACAAAGCGTTACGCGATTTACTCGGTGAACATGTTACTCAGAAAGGCTCTTTGGTACTGCCAGATCGTCTTCGTTTTGACTTCTCTCACTTTGAAAGCGTCACCAAAGCACAGCTACAACAAGTTGAAGATGCCGTGAACGCTGAAATTCGCCGCAACTTTGCACTCGAAACACAGCTGATGGACATTGACGCAGCCAAAGATAAAGGCGCCATGGCTTTGTTTGGCGAGAAGTACGATGACGAAGTACGCGTGGTTTCCATTGGTGACTATTCGATTGAACTGTGTGGTGGTACACACGTTTCACGCGCAGGCGACATTGGTCTGTTCAAAATCGTTTCAGAAGGCGGTATTGCTGCTGGGGTTCGTCGTATTGAAGCCGTTACTGGTGCCGATGCCATTGCGTACGTTAATGACCAAGAAGCGTTGTTAAATGAAATTGCTGCGCTAGTGAAAGCAGAGCCAACTACGGTAGTGGATAAAGTCACTGCGCTACTAGAGAAATCCAAAGGCCTAGAAAAGCAAGTAGCTCAGCTGAATGACAAGCTTGCCAGTGCTGCGGGAGCATCGCTACTTGACTCGGCAACTGAGGTGAATGGCATTAAGTTGCTGGTTGCTAACGTGGCCGGAACGGAAGCCAAAGCCCTGCGTGGCATGGTGGATGATTTGAAAAACAAGATGGGCTCTGGTGTTATTGCCCTTGGCGTTGCCAACGGTGAAAAAGTCAGCCTAATTGCCGGAGTAACAAAAGATCTGGTTGGCCAAGTCAAAGCCGGTGAACTCGTTAACCACATGGCTGCTCAAGTCGGTGGTAAAGGTGGCGGCCGTCCAGATATGGCGCAAGCCGGTGGCTCACAGCCTGAAAACCTCGACGCAGCACTCAATAGTGTACCTGCCTGGTTAAGCGATTTAACCAAGTAATCAGCACGTGGCGCTGATTGTTCAAAAGTTTGGTGGCACTTCGGTGGGCTCTATCGAGCGCATCGAGGCTGTCGCTGAACATATCATCAAAACGCAGCAGCAAGGCCATCAGGTTGTGGTGGTATTGTCTGCCATGTCAGGCGAAACCAATCGGCTGATCTCATTAGCGCAACAAATTGATGCACGTCCCAGTGCTCGAGAGCTGGATGTGTTATTGACCACCGGTGAGCAAGTGTCGATAGCGCTGCTGGCGATGGCCATCATTAAGCGGGGTCATTCTGCGGTAAGTTTACTTGCCGATCAGGTGGGCATAAAAACCGACAATATGTTCTCCAAAGCGCGCATCACTGCCATTGATACTGCTCGCTTACAGCAGGAGCTGCAGCATAATCGCATTACCATCATTGCCGGTTTCCAAGGTCGTGATCCTGAAGGCAATATCACCACATTAGGGCGCGGTGGTACCGACACCACAGCAGTGGAAATTGCCGGCGCATTGCAAGCAGATGAGTGCCAAATATATACTGATGTTGATGGCGTATATACCACTGATCCACGCATTGAACCCCACGCAAAACGCCTTTCCTATGTGACCTTTGCAGAGATGTTAGAACTTGCTAGCCTCGGTGCCAAAGTTCTACAGATCCGCTCTGTTGAAGCGGCGGGGCGATATAATGTGCCGCTTAGGGTGTTGTCATCATTTGCCCCTGACAGTGGCACATTAATTAGCTATGAGGAACGCAAAGTGAATGCACATAAAGTGGTGTCTGGAATTGCCAGTAATAAAGATGAGGCACTGATCTGGGTAAAAGACGTTGACGTAAAACCAAGTAACCTAGCTAATTTACTCGCTATACTAGGTGAGCATGGTATCGAAGTGGATATGATTAACCAATTGAACCACAGAGAGAAAAAAATAGACTATGCTTTTACTGTAGACGTTTCGGATGTACCACTAGTGACAGAAATCATTACCGCGCAATCACAACAATTAGGTGGCGCAGTGGTCGATGTTAATGCTAACGTAGCAAAAATATCAGCGGTTGGTATTGGTATGAAGTCTCATCCAGGGGTAGCAGGGTTGTTCTTTAAGGCCCTGGCTGAAGAAGGGATCCAATCGTTGCTCGTTGCCACCGCCGAGATAAAAATCTCAGCGCTGGTAGAAGAAAAGTATTTAGAGCTAGCGGTAAGAGCGTTACACGCAAAGTTTGAATTGGAAAGTATTGAGTAAACTAAGTTTTTGCTTACTTTTCTGGAAAGTTTTATTTAAAATGGAAGTGACGCGGAATCTTTTAAATTTTGGAATAACAGGAGCAAGAGAATGCTAATACTAACTCGTCGAGTAGGTGAAACCCTGATGATTGGTGATGAAGTAACTGTAACTGTGCTAGGTGTTAAAGGTAACCAAGTACGTATTGGTGTTAACGCGCCGAAAGACGTTTCAGTTCACCGTGAAGAGATTTACATGCGAATTCAGGCTGAGAAGTCGAACCCTGGCAACATGTAATTCAATAGTAAGTACTGAATTTTGAGTAAACCCCGCAACTAGCGGGGTTTATTGTTTCTGTCACAGAAAAACCTATTACTTAATAATACCAATTCGCTTAATTAAGTGGTCTATTTGAGGCAAGAAAATTTTGTCGATAACACCGCTCTCGCGTCCTGCTACCGCCAAGGTACCTACATCCGTGTAGGCAAGGCAAAAATTTTGCTATTTAGTTGTTCTAAATAAGAAATTTTTAACGCCGTTAGCGTCAAATTTACTCCCTCAAATTGAGCAAGTATTAATGCGGATTGGTATAAATGTCACTGGATGGCGGTATCAACAGCACATGGCATTAGTGCTTAATTATCTCGCTTTGCTTGGTCAAAAAAGCGCACGCTTCTGACGTTAATACCGACTTGCTGATGTAGCTTGGTTTGCCGCCTTGAACAATTAAAAAGCCGCGCTCGGTTTCTGTTAGCGCCTCAAGAGCAGTAAAAGGATAAGAAAACTCAGCATGGTGCGCTTGCGTCTCAATGCCTTGTTGAGACACCTTAACGGTCACCATATTGCCCGCAGCCCGAGATAAGTTCTGCCTGATAACCCACCAAGACTTACGGTAATAAAAGGCTAAACACTCAACCACAGCCAGCAAGATTAAAAAGTTACCGAGATAGGGCTGCTCTAAGCCATAAATTGCCAATAAGCCCAGAGCTGTTAGCAACACCAGCAAGCCATATTTTGGCTTAATGGCAAAACCATTGGCTTCTGACTCCTCAAAACACTCTTTAAAGTATGCTTTATCAAGCTTGAATTGGCTTTGAAACGACAAATTTTCATTTTCTGTTACTGACGACATAAGTTCATCTTTGGTGATTTTTCTACCGCTCATTATACCGTGTTGAGATCTGATATCAGCAGTTTAACGGCAATTAATTTTTGCTAAGGCAGTAATAGCATAGGTTTTAGCTTTACGTTTACGTAAAGGTTATGGTTTGGTCAGTCCAATTTACAAGTTGTCAGCTAGGCGTTGTGACGCTATTGCGATCCCTTAGCTGTAGGGAGCATTTAGGAGCGATATTTTGAATATTTTTCATATTTATTCGCAGATAAAGCCCTTATTTAGCCATGATCCAAGCATAACTCTCTGATAGTAAGTGATTAATGTGTTTTGGTATTACCAATTTACAACTTGCTTTACAGCACCATATTTTTTGTTATAAGGTGAATAAAATACAAAAAAAGTGACGCTTTGTTGCAGCAGGTTAACAAGCTTAGCGACAAAGCGAATAGCAAGTTAAAGGGGTAACAATGGATATAGGTGCGCAGTTATTGCAGGCAGCAAACCTCATGCTAACAGGCATGGTTGGAGTGTTTGTATTTCTATCCATATTGATATTTGCAATGCGACTACTTGCCAGCTTTGCTCGCAAGGTGAGCGCGGCAACTCCTGCCAATACGGCGGCGTCGACACGGGCCAAGCCGGGATCATCACAGGGCGTTCCACAAGCGCATATTGCAGCCATTAGTGCTGCTATTGCAGCCTACAGAAAGAATAACAAATAGGGGTTTAGCATGTCACAGTTAAAACTTACCGAATTAGTTCTGCGCGATGCGCATCAGTCACTACTCGCTACTCGAATGCGCTTGGAAGATATGCTTCCAATAGCCAAGCAACTGGATGAAATGGGCTATTGGTCTGTGGAGTCTTGGGGTGGGGCGACGTTTGACTCCTGTATTCGTTATTTAGGGGAAGATCCGTGGGAGCGGATCCGCGCGTTAAAAGCGGCCATGCCAAACACCAAACAGCAAATGTTGTTGCGAGGACAAAACTTACTGGGCTACCGCCATTATGCCGATGACGTGGTAGAAAAATTCGTTGAACGGGCCCACCACAATGGCGTTGACGTGTTTCGTATCTTTGATGCCATGAACGATGTGCGCAACTTAGAGACCGCCGTAAAAGCCGCCATCAAAGTAGGGGCACATGCTCAAGGCACGATTTCTTACACTGTAAGCCCCGTGCATACTTTGCAGATGTGGCTCGACCAAGCCAAGCAGTTAGAAGACTTAGGTTGTCACTCTATTTGTATTAAAGATATGGCAGGACTCCTTAAACCATACGATGCTGAGGCGTTAATCAGCGGACTGAAAGAAACGGTGTCTATTCCTATCGCCATGCAATGTCATGCTACCACGGGCTTAAGCACAGCAACCTATCAAAAGGCGATTGATGCCGGCATAGATATGCTCGATACCGCTATCTCGTCGATGAGTATGACCTATGGTCACAGTGCTACTGAAACCATTGCTGCTATTGTACAAGGGACTGAGCGAGATACAGGGTTAGATTTGCTGGAACTAGAAGAAGTGGCGAGTTATTTCCGCGAAGTACGGAAAAAATACGCGGCATTTGAGGGCAGTTTAAAAGGCGTGGATGGACGTATCCTCTCTGCTCAGGTGCCTGGCGGTATGCTAACGAATATGGAAAACCAACTGAAGGAACAAGGTGCCGGTGATAAACTGGATGCGGTTCTTAAAGAAATTCCGAGTGTTCGTAAAGACTTAGGTTATCTGCCTTTGGTCACACCCACCTCACAAATTGTTGGCACTCAAGCAGTATTGAATGTGTTAACCGGTGAGCGCTACAAGTCGATAACGAAAGAAACGGCAGGAGTGCTCAAAGGAGAATATGGTGCGACACCGGCACCGATGGATCAAACACTGCAACAACGCGTTTTAGAGGGTAAGGAAGCCATTACCTGCCGCCCTGCGGATTTATTAGAGCCTGAGCTAGATTCCTTACAAAATGAGCTCAGCGACAAAGCGCAAGCTGAGCAGATCACGTTGGCGGAAGATGCCATTGATGATGTTCTGACTTATGCTCTGTTCCCGCAAATTGGCTTGAAGTTCCTGAAAAACCGTAACAACCCAGATGCCTTCGAGCCTAAACCGACACTGGTTAAGAGCGATGGTAATAGCAATGCCGAGCAGCCAAAATCGTCTGCGAAAGCCTCAGCTGAGCGTTACAGCGTTAAGGTCGATGGCAAGGTGTACGACGTGGTTGTGGCACAAGGCGGCGAATTAAAAGAAGTACAAGTTAAAGACAGTGAACTTATTCCACAATCGACTTCGGTGAGCTCGAGCGAAACCTTAAATGCGCCATTGGCAGGCAATATCTTTAAGTTAATGGTACGTGCTGGTGATGAAGTGCAAGAGGGTGATGTGGTTCTGATTATGGAAGCCATGAAAATGGAAACTGAGGTGCGAGCTACTCACAGCGGCCGAGTTGCTGAGTTATTGGTTGCTGAAGGTGATGCCGTTAGCGCTGGCGATGCCATCATGTCATTAGCATAAGGGTAGAGTCGAATGGAAGGTTTATTAAACTTATGGCAAGCAACTGGCCTTGCCAACTTCACTGTGCCTGCCCTGAGCATGATGGCCGTTGGCTGTGGCTTGCTCTATTTAGCGATAGCGAAAGGGTTTGAGCCGTTATTGCTGGTGCCTATTGGCTTTGGTGCCATCCTCACCAATATACCGGTTGCAGGGTTGGCCGACCCGGGTGGTTTATTGTATTACGTTTACTACATCGGCATTGATAGTGGGGTATTTCCTTTACTGATCTTTATGGGTGTGGGCGCCATGACCGACTTCAGTGCGCTTATCGCAAACCCGAAAATGCTACTGCTTGGGGCGGCGGCACAGTTCGGTATTTTTGCGACTCTGTTTGGCGCTATTTTGCTGAACTACATTCCCGGTTTTGAGTTTACCTTACAAGACGCCTCAGCGATTGCCATTATTGGTGGCGCCGATGGTCCAACCGCCATTTTCTTAGCGTCGAAGCTGGCGCCAGAGCTTTTGGGTGCCATCGCCGTGGCGGCGTATTCTTACATGGCATTGGTGCCGATCATTCAACCACCGATCATGCGTGCACTGACCACACCTGAAGAGCGTCAGGTGGCGATGCCACAACTTCGGGAAGTGTCGAAAACCGAAAAGATCCTGTTTCCATTGGCGGTGCTGGGACTCACCATTTTATTCCTACCTGCAGCCACGCCTTTAGTGGGCATGTTCTGCCTAGGTAACCTGATGAAAGAGTGTGGTGTGGTTGATAGGTTAAGCAAAACGGCGCAAAACGAGCTAATTAACATTACCACTATCTTCTTAGGCTTAGCGGTAGGCTCAAAGCTTGCTGCCGATCAGTTCTTAACCGTTGAGACCTTAGGGATCTTAGCGCTGGGCGCCGTTGCCTTTAGTATTGGTACTGCAACCGGCGTGATGATGGCGAAGACCATGAATAAATTTAGCAAGACACCCATCAATCCTTTAGTGGGCGCGGCGGGCGTATCGGCTGTGCCGATGGCTGCACGAGTGGTGAACAAGGTGGGGCTGGAAAGCAATCCACATAATTTCTTGTTAATGCATGCTATGGGGCCGAATGTGGCCGGGGTACTGGGGAGTGCCGTTGCTGCAGGGATATTACTGGCGTTAGTGGGGTAAACCCACATTCCGACACCGTCTTACTTCTCCAACCATTGCGTGGCCTTGTTGCCACGCTTTTTTTGTGGCTAGACTCAATGCGTATAGTGGTTTACAATTTATTATCATTTTACCTTGTATCGCTATCACTTAGGTAAGGAATACCATGAGCTTACTGCCATTTCGCTTTTTACATTGTCCGGGTTTTGGTGCGGCGTTATGGTATTGCCGAATGCTGTTTGCGTGCGGCATTTTTTTGATTGCTTTCGGTGTCTTCAAAGAGGCCATCACTATGTATTACTGGGCGGTTAACGAAACGGCAGAGCAGATGAGTTTCACTGCGGCTGTTGCCAAACTCGATCTCCTTTCTCACCCAAATATCCACTTAGTGATTATTGGCATGGTCAAAGTATATTTTTCCTGTGGCTTAGCAGTCAAAATTAAAATGATGAGTGGTGCAAAACAAAAACCTTCAGAATCTGAGTTAAGCGACTACTGACTTTCCTCTTATTTAGCGACTAACTTAAGATGAGCAATATTGCCCTGTTGTGGCTCCAGGCATTGGTGCTTTTTTCGTTTTTTCTTAAGTCGTTTGCGCTCTGCCTTAGTGCAATGTTTGGCAATCCATTTGCTGATTTTTTTCATTAAAGCTGGAGGAAAGTCATGACCCATACCCGAGACCAGTTTCAGTTTTGCTTTGCGTATTTGAGCTGCCGTTTGTTGTCCCGTTGTGGCGGGAAAAATGGGGTCGTCGGTGCCATGGATAACTAAGGTCGGGGTTTTGATTTTTTCAAGTTTGGGGAGTTGTGATTGACTGGCCACGATGGCAGCAAGTTGGCGCTTAAATCCTTGTGGGTTATGGGCACGCTCAAAGTTTTTTTCGGCTTGCTGCTGTAAAGTGGCATTGTCTTGAGGGTAACCCGGACTGCCGATTAATTGGTTGAGGCGGACATTATAGTGAATCGATGAGACTCTGCAGTTGCGCTTAGGTCGACTTTTGGCAAGCGCCAGCATCACTTTGATGTTCGCACGAGTAAATTTCGGATAGCTCGAGGTAGACATTATGGTGGTTAAACTGAGCACCTTTTTTTTATGTTTGCGAGCCATGATTTGGGCGATCATGCCACCCATGGAAGCGCCGACCAAGTGAGCTCGCTTTATGTTTAAGCGTTGCATGAGGCCGACTACATCTTTGGCCATATCATTTAGGGTGTAGGGCAGGCGGGTTGCCACTGGTAACTTTTTACTCAGCATGGTTTTCATAATGCTAGGTGAGCCTAAGTGGTCTAAATGGCTGGAGAGGCCTGCGTCACGGTTATCAAAGCGGATCACTCGAAAACCTTTATCAGCCAGGCCATAAATGAGCTCATCCGGCCATACTGTCATTTGTGCGCCTAAACCAATAATTAAGATAATAACCGGAGCGTTGCGCTCTCCTACCATGTCATAATGAAGCCTAATGCCATTGTTAAGGGTGATACTTTTTCCTGGCATGATTTAATTACCTTTCTCATCAAGCCGACAGTGATATTAGCCTAGCAGGTTTATATGAACTTTCTTGGAAGTGTATGAGTCACAAAGAGGTGTTTTTTACTTAAAAGTAGTTGCATATTTTTACCGTAGCGCTACTATCGCCAGCGCCAATATCGGCCACTTTTAATACAGCAGCAATACCATTGGAGTTAAGATGAAAAAAGCAAAACAGCATCGCCATGACCATCAGCGCGGTGACATAAAAGACAATGCCCTTAAAGCGCTAGTGACCAGTCCACTATTTAAAATCAAGGTAGAAAAAAGCAAAAAAGGCAAGGGCAGCTACCAGCGTAAAGCTAAGCATCAAGGCCAAGAGCCTTATCTTAACGCAGCATAAGTAAGCGTTAAGATAAGGCTTTTAAGGCCATATTAATGGCCATAACTAATAACGCGGTGTAATTTCCAGCCGGCTTGATTGCGACGCCATATATGGGTAAAACGAAAGGTACCACAGTCATTTTTACCATTAACAAGATGACAAAAACGGTGCTCTCCCATCTGCAATGCGCCGAAGTCCTTGATTGGGTATACCGTCAAACTCTCGGGAATAAGCGTTCTAGTCAATCCTAGCTTTTTTCACATAACGTTTTGCTGGCCGCAATGCTTTGTGCGTAATTATCTAAACCAGCCGTATCATGGTAAAACTCTAGCTGTTTAGAGTACATGCTTGCTAGGGCATCAATATCACAGCGATTAAATGCTGCAAATAACTCTGTATCGAGCTGTTTGATTTGTTGATATAGCGAGTCATTTGGCGCTGCTAATGCAAACTTAGTGGGTAAAATACAAGCCAGTAATAAGGCAACGTGTTTTATCATGTTTAACTTCCCTAAAATAAAGTCATTTAGATTATTTTTTGATATTTTTCACCAAGTTGTAGAGTGAAAAACTGCTTTTTGCAGGGAAGTTGCAAAGTATATACCGAACCAAGCATTATTTTGCTTGGGTTGCGCGGTGCTGCTGTTTTATTTTGTACATTTGGTCATCGGCTTGCTGTAATAGCGCTGTAAGGTCATCGCCAGGTGAGGTGCTTAATGCCACGCCGACGCTGCCTTGTACATCGATGGTGTTATTGTCATCGCTTATACTGAGCGCATTAATTTGCTGTTGTAACTGTTCGGCTTTTTCTTTTGCTGCGGTTTTATCTTTGAATAAGCACACCACCACAAACTCATCGCCCCCTAAGCGACCAACCACATCACCATCGCGCGTATTAGCGGTTAATAGTTTGGCCACCGATTGTAGGGCCAGATCACCAACATCGTGACCGTGCTCATCGTTTATTTGTTTAAACTTATCTAGGTCAATGTAAAAAAGTGCTAAAACACTTTTATCAAGTTTTTGTTGTTCCAGTAATGGCGTGCACGACTTCTCCCAACCGCGGCGATTGTAGATACCACAGAGCTGATCAAAGTTCGCCTCGTTTTCGGCTTGTTGCTTTTGCTGCTTCAGGCGACCGAGCCGCTTGGACACGGCGATGGCCAGGAGTAAGGATTCAATGGCAAACGCAAACACCAAAGCATAGCGCTGCATAAATGGGCTATAGCCCACTAATAAGATGCGAAACACCATGCCCACCAAAACTAAGCTTAATGCCGCAAAGACCAAGTTGGCCTCTTCAACACGACGGCGAGTTTGCAGTGCCGCAAGGACAAAAATAGTCGCCACAATGGCCAAAGTAAGGTAGCCCATCAAACGGTTTAGTAAGGTGTCTATGTGGTCTTGACTGACCGCTATTTTGCTAATGGCAAGCGGTAATACCAGTGCAGCTGCAAGTTTCAGCAACTTGGTGAAGTTGGGCCAGACTTTTGCTACGGCTAAAATACTGGTCATAAACCAAGTAGCCGTGACTACGGTAAGGCCTATGCAAAGTAAGTAGAAATGTTTTAACAGGGCTTTGTACTGTGGGGCAATAAATAAATTGAGTTGACCCTCTTGGAACAGCACAAAGCCGCACAAGCAGAGAATGTAGGCGCCGTAAAGCCGAAAAATCGAATCGTTTAAACGACTGCCAATGATCATCACATAACAAATTAAGGTAAAACATAAGCCATAAAAGGCTCCCATGATCAGGCTGTTCTTTTGGCTTTGCACCACGAAACTGGGCATGGAATATAGTTTTAGCCTTAAGCTATGAGGCTGAATTGCTTGCGCGTTAAGCTCTAGAGTGGTTGAACCTGCTGGTATTATATACGCTGGATTGGCGTATTTTATAGCTTGTAGCGGATCCACACTTTGCTGCCAAGCAAAATGTTTCAGGCCGACATCGACAAAGCTCAGCACACTTTGCTGCGATAGTTGGCACTCGAATGTTAGGGTGAAATTCCCTTTGGGGACGTTATCAAAATGGCTTTGCTGATATTTCAGCGTAAAGGGAGTAATACTCGAGTGGTTGCTGCTCACTAGACATTGATTGGCCCATGTTGTGGTGGCGGTAAAACACATCAGCAAGAAGAGGACATGGCGAGTAAACTTTACCAAAATGCAATAGTGATACGGCGCGGTCATTATGCTTTCTATTAATACCCCTTGGTAACGCAAGGCCAGAGTATACTTGCTGTTGTGTTAAATGTAACAAACCACAGCGCGCTAGCAAAGTGAATTTTACTTTAGCTGGAGGATTATTGGGTTGCAGCTGCAACCCAAGGTAGGGCAATTAATGCTTAGCAAAGCAAGGGGCTGACGCACTTTCACCGGACTTAATCACGCGATAGGTGATGTTGCTCTGATCATTAGTCAGCGGAGCAATTGCCTGCTCGAAGCGACTGGCCGCATTGCCAACGCGACTGGCGTGTTGATTGAGTGCCTCAAAGTGCTCTTGATGATTGTCTAATAGTGCGTCTATTTGCTTTGCTTTCGCTTGTTGTTTAGCCATAAGCTGCTCATCGATAATGACTTTACCTTGTGAGCGTTGTACCGCCATTTGCGCAATTTCTTCTATCTCTTTACCCAGCTTAGTTACTTTTTCCTCAAAAGCGCGGTTGGGTAAGCTGATGTTTTCCATCGCTTGCTCGGCTTGCTGAAGTGCTTGGTAGGCTGCGACTTGTTCGGCATTAAGTGGTTGCCGTTCAAGTTGTTGGCAATTTTTGTAAGTAATTAACTGATAGTTATTATCGACGCCGCTGTCATTATTCTGATTTGGCTGAGCAGTTGCAATACCGATACCAGTGGCTAATAACGCTATGCTGGGCAGTAATAGAAATTGTGTCTTTTTCATGGGCACCCCATTATTGTGTTAACGATACAGTGATGCCTAGTTAGTCGTGGCGGCTCTAAAAAAAAGTTGTAATCACATAAAAAGATAAAAGTAACAAAATATTATTTTTAACCCTGCAAAACGGCTGTGTTGGCTGGCAAAATATCAGGATTGATAAATAGCAAAACCGCTCTGAAGCGCTTTGTTAAAACCGCAAACAAGTAAGCATGGTTAACTGGGCTGCGCTAAGACAAGGGCAGCCTAATTTCAATCAATAAACCACCAAGGTTACTCTGCTCTGCTTTAATCTGGCCTTGATGAGCGGTGATAATTTGCTTACAGATAGCCAAACCCAACCCCGAGCCGCCATGGTCACGACTGCGAGATGACTCGCAGCGGTAAAGGCGCTCAAATATCAAATTAAGCTCATCGTTGGTAACACCAGGGCTTGAGTCTAGGATGGTGATGATAACTTGGCTGTCATCTGTATTAAGGGAAACATGACATTGCCCTTGTTCGTGGGTGTAGAAATGACTATTGCGTAAAAGATTCAGAAACACTTGCTTTAAACGCTGAGGATCAGCGCAGAGGATAATGTTGCTGTGTGTGAGCGAGCAGTGCAATGTTTGAGATTTACTGGCAAACAATGGCCGCAACTCCTCGCAGGCATCGCGTAAAAGTTGGCTTACCTCACATTCGCAAAACTCCAATGTCATGATGTTGTTATCATATTGCGCCGACTGATAAATATCACTAATGAGGGTATCTAACTCTTTTACTTTGGTCTCTATTTTTCTATAAGCGCGTTCAGGGTCTGGCTCTATGTTGAATAAAAGCGCCTCGACGCTGAGTCTAAGACTGGTCAAAGGGGTTCTAAGCTCGTGAGAAATATCTGCCAAAAGTTGATTTTTTTGTTCTAACGACTGCTGCGTTAAGCGTTGTTCCAGGGCTTTATATTTGGCTTTTTGTCGCTGTCGCCAGTAGTAACTTGCCATGGCTGCCAATACCAAGAGCAACACAGCGACGCTAAATTTACGTTGTAACTCAAGGTTTTGTAACTGAGCTTGCTGAAGCTTTTGTTCCTTTTGCAGGATTGTGAGCGCTTGTTCTTGTTTTACCAGTTCAATATTTTCTGCCATTTTAAGCGCTTTTTTTTCGTCACCTACTCGGCGCAACTCATCTTGCTGTTGCTGAAATAATTGCAGGTGCTCAAATGCCGCTTGGTAATTCGCTTTAGCACTAAAAATTTCACTGAGTTGCTTATGAACAGCGCTACGCATTTGTGTGGCTAACTGCGGTGCTTCAAGCAACTGCTCTAATTGCGTTTTTGCTAATTGTGGCTGAGCCATTGCTAAGTAGGCATTGGCCAGTGATAGTTTGGCAGCTCGTTCGGTTCTTTTGGCTCCACTGTTGACGGCAAGCTCAAGAGCCTCTTTAGCATGATTGAGAGCTTGCCCTTGCTCTCCAAGGGCTAACTGCACATTGACTAAATTACTAAGTTGCCAAGCGGTGTCGCTGTCAGCTTGCATTTCTCGTGTTAGAGCTAGGCCTTTTTCAATATTACTTTTGGCCTCGGTGTGTTGACCCAACTGAAATAAGACTTGTCCTACTTTGCCATAGCTGTTGGCAATGTGGCGAGGGTTACCTAAGGTAAGATCAACTTTGAGCGCCTGGCGAAAATAAGACAGCGCACGTTCAAGTTCTTCTAAATCGCGGTACAGTTCAGCAATATTGTAAAGTGAATTGGAAATGCCTTGTTGGTTATTTAGCACCCGCTGCTTTTGTAGCGACTGTTCATGAGCATTGAGTGCTAATTCAATTTTTCCCATGTAATCTAGAGCAATACCAAGTTGGTTATAAAAGTTTGCCAAACGGCTATCATCTTGGTGTTGCTCTGCGATGGTTATGGCTCGCTCGGCATGGGCTCGCGCAGTTTTGTAGTCTGCTCTGAGGCGATAAACTTGGGACAAATTAGAATAAACATCTGCAATTACTAATTCATCTGAAGGGTTGAGAGCCAATATTTCATTTAGCTTGTCAGCGGCTTCTGTGATTTTATTTTGACTTTGTAACAGGTTAGCCTGGCGCAGTAAAAGCAGGCTTTGTTGGTCTGGCTGGGGAACACTCTCGAGCGTGGTGTGTAACTCAGAAATGTGCTGCTTGGCAGTTTGATATTTTCCCACTTTTATCAGCGCGTCAATATACAGTAGGTGCAACTGAAAATAAGTTGCCGAGGTCTCGTGGGTTGTGTGTGTTAACTGCTGCTCTATGGTGGTCAAAGCTTGATTGGGGGAGTCTCGGAGCAGATGTTGCAAAGCATCTAAGTCGACTTTGGCCATGGCGGTAAATGCGGACAAAAAGAAGCACAAAGAAGTGGTTATGCCGAGCTGTTTCATTATGAATGGGTGCACTTACCTGTATATAAATAATGCCTTAAGTATATGGTCTCAGTAACTGAAAAGATAGTCTCAGGCCTTGACGCTCGTTGTAGATAATTCAGCTTGCAGCCAACTAGGTGTGTTAAGGTGCAAGTTACAAATGCAGTGCAAATTAGTGGGAGCTAGATTGTTATGTCGCAAAGGATTAAGCAAAAAACCAAAGAGCTGGTGGCATCGAGTCATGTGGGTCGTGCCATTGCCGTGGCTTCTTTTTTGGAGTCAACCATAGTCCCCATTCCTCTTGAAGCGGTAATGGTGCCCTTGATGCAGGCGCGGCGAGAAAAATTATGGCATATTGCTGCGTTTGCCACACTGGGCTGTGTATTCGGGGCTGCAGTGGGCTATGCCATTGGCTATTATTTATTTGATATATTTGGCACTGCCTTGGTTGAGCTTGTTTCAACCCCGGAGCAATTTGCAGAAGTAAAGCAGCAGTTGCAGCAACAAGGGTTTTGGTTTGTTTTAACCTTAGGGGTGGCACCGGTACCGTTTCAGCTCGCGATGCTAGGTGCTGGCGCCGCTCAATACTCGTTAAGTTTGTTTTTATTAGCCACTGTGATTGCCAGAGCATTGCGTTACTTTGGCCTCGCCTTGGTGGTCTACTATGGCGGAGATCAGGCCGAAAAAATTATCAAACAGCACAAAACTAAGGCGGTGCTAGCATTAACCGCCATGATGTTATTGCTGTGGTGGGGCAGTGCTCAGCTTTAATAAGGGCGATATAAAAATCGATATTTATTTTGTGACTCAGCAAAGGCTATGTATTTTGAATCTAGCGACATTGGCTGTGAAGTAAGTACATCATACTGCTTTGCTATGGACTTTTCTGTTAACGCTGTTTGCAAAGTAGTCAAAGCAGAGTGTCCAGCCTTAACATAGTCATTGTAGTCTCGAGGCTTGTTTAGTAATTGGGTGTAGGCCATATAATAAGGGGTAAACATTGGCATGGCTTTGGGGTTAATACTATCTAGTATCATTTTAACGTTGTAGAGTAGCTCGCTTTCATGGTGTAGGGCTATGATAAGTTCCGTATGTTTTTTATTAATCATACTGTACACCACGCGTTCATTAAAGTTGCGCACTTTTTCACTGGCACTATGGTGTAACTGCTTGAATTTATTAAGGTGGCTTTTACTAACTTGTTGCTGTAGTTGCTTAAGTAGTAAGTGTTGCTGTCTATGCAAGCGATCGACTTCATTATGCGCTGTTTGAAGTACATTTTGATAGGCAGGGTGTGAGCTATTGCTGTTGACAGCTTCTGAAATATGCTTATTTACATTGGCAATGGCTTGGTTAATAAGCATCAGCTTCTTGTTTAAATCAACAATCGACCAATCTGACACAGGTAAATCAAAAAATGCTTGCAAACTTAGTTGTGAGCGTGATGTTTCACTATGTAGCTGTCGCAATTCGTTAACTAATTCTGTTAATGGATATTGCGTCCCAAGCTCGCGAAGTAGATCATCTATTTGAAAAGAGTTATTAAGCGCCTTTGACTTTGCTGCGGTTAGCTGGGCTTCAACGAATGCACCCTGTTCATATTGTTGTCTTGCTTGATGCAATAGTTGCTCTGCATGTTGTGCTTGTTGTGCTTGTTGTTGCCATTGCTGTTGGTGTTGTGCAAGAGTATTCAAAATTTTGACTTGGCGCGTTAGGTCACGCTGTTGCAGTGCTGAGTCTAGCTGTGTTTTTGCTTGGTTAATGTCTTTTGGTGTACAAGACGTTAAAGCTAAAAATAGGATTGCAAGCACAACAGACTTCATAATTGTCTCCGAAAATAGATTGTTCCTTCAACAACTTAAAGTAGCACTAAGAGGGACAGTGAGCAAGTGTAAAACGCATTGATCGTTCAGTAAAACAAATTGGTCGTTCAGTAAAATAAGCGACTGGCAGCTTTGCTTGATGACTAAAATAGCTTAAGGTGGAGTTTTTAATTTCAGGAATTATAATGAAAAAATCAATAGTAAGCTTAATGCTGCTTGCCATTATGGGCTGCTCCGATAGCGAAGTTGGTGATGTGTCATTAGGGTTATTTACTCTCAAAGACATTAAGCTTGATTCAATGGTTGACCCTGTAGTAACTGGAGTAACCTGTCATATTGCCAGCGTTGAAGACAACCTCAGCTTTGCGGATCCGAGCGACAGTTCTATAGCCTGCCGTCAAACCAGTGAGATCACACCGCAGATGTTAGCCAATATCGATAAAAGTGACTCTGGTGAGGTGGTATTTAAAAAATCGAAAAGTGTTTTTTTTAAATCGATGAAGGTGCGACGTATTTATGACGCCAAAAATCAAACTCTGATGTACCTTGCCTATACCACCAAAGAAACCTCAGGGAGTTTTAAGCATAGTTTATCTACGGTTCCGCTGTGGGGCACTCAGGCTTATCAAAAAAATTAAGCGGCTTTAAACCAAATAAAAGAAAAAGTCGTCTAAGCTTAATGAACCCATATAGCGGGAGCTGAGACGATGCTAAAAACTCGATTTTTTAGAAAAACGCTTAATTTAGTGTTTGCCGTTGCCACAATTTCTTTTATTATTTTGATCCAAACCACTGATGCTCATAGTGTTTCAGCACAGTCTAAGCCACCTGTCACAACAGAGGGAGCTGAAATCAAACAGCAGAAGAGAAAGCAAAACTAGATCTGTTAGCCGTTTTTCATCGCTCAACTTTTTTTACTGGTTTCCTATTATAATAACTGTCTCGCTAACTTTTGTAAGGCAGCCTCATGTTGCAGCCTGCTGCACCACAACCTCAGTTTTAATTTTAAATTAATTGTAATTTTTTTGTTGAAAATTCATTGTTAGCAATTAAGTTTAAGTAAGCAGTTCGAAATATATGCGCTACTGAGCATATAAAGAGTGTAACTTCTATCACTCACATACTGCGGTACTTATTAGCGCTTCGGTGGTTGCAAGGAGTAAAGCACCGCCTGGTGATGATTATCGTTGGCAAAAACCTACTGATGTTGGCTCATTTAGTCAGTAGGGTGTAAGCCAGGTTAACAGTGAATAGCAACAAGGAAGAATGATGGCACAATTTTTTAGTAACTTTTATAGTCATGAGGTTTTGAGCTTTGACCATTTCATAAACTGCGTGAAAAGCTTGTACAGCGGACCGGAGAGTTTAGATTCAAATACCTTACATTTACTTGCCGAAATGCTCTACCAACTGGCGCAGAATAAAAAGTTTTTAGCGTCTCAGGTCTCATTAAGCAAAAGTTATCAGCACCATAGCAATGGGCTGTTAGATAACGACGATCTTTATATTTTATACCAAAACCAACGGCCCTTTTTTAAAGTCTGTGCGCAGATCTGGCATCCCATCCCAAAACGCGGTTCATTAAAAAATAATGAACCCACTCTTAGAGACTATAATTTCGCTTCTTTAACAACAAATTACTTTGGTCCTGGTTGTGCAGCACAATTGTATGAGTACCAATGCCGGCCAGATCTTAAAGTCGGTCAACATTGTGGCTTGGCATTCAACCAGTTTCATCAATTAAGCCGTGATGAGGTGATGTTTATTGAGGCCTCTAAGGATGTACTTGCACAAGCGTTACCAAAAAGCTTGAGCATTTCCATTAGCCTAATGTTTGAATCAAGCCAACGCCCGAGCTTCACTTTTGATCAATTAACCGGCAGGGTACGCAGTAAAATAAGCGAGCAGCCAGCGCAGCAAGCTGCTTTAGTGGCAGAGCCTGTGGTTACAATATAGCAAGGTTGTGATCCAGTGTACGGAGTAAAACGAGCAATGAGTCACTGTGTTTCGTTTGACTTTTTACTGCTTATCAGTACACCTCATGTTTCACTGTGTTGATAAAGTTGATCTTCGAAATGGCAATGTACAAAGATGACCCATTTGGGGATTTAGGGCGATTGCAAGCAGAAGCATACCGAGCGGCGCGACTGGTGGTAGACACCGGTTTACATTATAAAAAGTGGACTCGTGAGCAAGCCATTGAGTACTTTGCTGAGGCAACGGGGACGGCCATGAGCGATGTGGTGTCAGCCATTGACCGCTATATTGCTTGGCCAGGGCAAGCTTTGGGTTACAAGTTAGGTATGATCAAGCTGGTGGAGCTGAGAGAGTGGGCGAAGCAGCAACTCGGTCAGCAGTTTGATATCAAGGCGTTTCATGATGTTGTGTTACTAAAAGGTGCTAGGCCACTGGCACTTGTCGAAGAGGATGTCCAGGCTTGGGTAAAAGCAGTAAAAGGCGCTTAATGCCAGTCAGTGGTAAAGCAGAGGCTGCTTTACCACTTCTATTCAGGAAGGTGTCTCAACCTTTTCCAGTATTTCTTCACTGCGTTTTCTGTCTTCTTGGTCTGGCGTTAAGCCATTTTCTGGTTGTTTCTCTTGTGGTTCGTAGGCTAACTCAGCGTATAAGGCAAAGTGATCTGAGCCAAACTTCTCCAAGCGCTTGAGTTCGCTGACACCAAAGTGGTGGCTACAAAACAAATGGTCCAAAGGCCAACGAGCAAAGGCAAATTGAGTGTGGAAGGTGTTAAACATACCGCGACCCACCCTGGGGTCTAATAAGCCACTGATTTTGCGAAATAACCGTGTGGTGGGTGACCAAGCAACATCATTCAGATCACCGGTGATAATGGTAGGCCGTTGATGTTGGGCAACACGTTTAGCCACCACCACTAACTCGGCATCCCTTGGTTCAGCGCTTTCATTTTCTGTGGGGCTGGGCGGCGCTGGGTGTAAAAAGTGAAAGTCGATGGTAGCGCCATTGGGTAGGGTGATCTGGCTATGAATAGAGGGCACATCATCCTCAATGATATATTCTATGGCAGTATGGTGTAACTGATATCGCGAGTAGACATGCATACCGTACAAATTGGATTGTGGGCAATTTACACGGTAAGGCAAGATATCTGCTAAAGAGTCTAATTGCGCTTGCCAGTGTTGGTCGCTTTCTAAGGTCACTAAAATGTCTGGGTTAGAGTGACGGACAATGTCTAATAGCGCTTGGTAGTGGCGATTGGTTTGTAACACATTGGCAGTAATAATCCGCAGCTTTGGTGAACCCGCGCTGGCATTTTTTACTTCTTTTGACCAGCAGGGCGTGTATGGCAATATCCAACTTAATTGCCACACCAAGCAAGGTAACAGTACTGCCAAGTAGCCAAGCGAGAAAGACCATAGCCATACGGCAAGGATAAGAGCTGCCGTAATGGCGGTGAGCTGTAAACGAGGGAACTCAAATGCACGGACAATCCAGTGCGGGTGCCGTGTTAGGGGAAGGAAACTGGCAATAGCGACAAATAAAACCATCCCCGTAAAAAACCAATTCATGGTGCTCCTTTGTCACGACGTCAACATTGCAATCAATTCATATTACCCCAGTTACCTAGCAATGAATAGCGAGGTTAGGGCTTTCGCTCTGGTAGATGAGTTGGGTAACCAAACAAAGCCTGACACTTGCCTATGATGCCCTTGGCTTGCCGTGCTTGCTTCAGCATGTGGCACCACTGGGCAAAATTGACGGCAACAAAGTGGGGCTCAGGTGCTGAGCCTCGGATCCCATATTGGATCTCAATGTCATCTTGCTGAGAAGCAAAGGTACCAAATAACTTATCCCAGATAATAAATACCCCAGCGAAGTTTTTATCAATGTATGCTGGATTACTGGCATGATGAATACGGTGGTGTGTCGGGGTGTTAAAAATAGACTCCAGCCACCAAAGCTTTCCTAATGTCTGAGTATGAATAAAAAACTGGTAGGCTAAATTGATGCTAACAATGGTAAACACTAACTCCGCAGTGAAGCCGAGCAGAACCAATGGCAACCAAAACAACCACATCCCAACCACAGGGTAGAGTAAACTTTGTCGAAACGCGGTGGAAAAGTTCATATAGGTAGAGCTATGGTGCACCACATGGGCACTCCAAAACCAGTGAATATAATGACAGGCACGATGAAACCAGTAGTATAAAAAGTCTTGCAATATAAACCCACACAACAGAGTAAGCGGCGATAGTTCAAAATCAAAAAGGCGGTACTGGTGTAGCCAACTAAACAGCGGCAGTAGCAGTAATAAAGCCAAAGCATCGGCGAATTGGTGCGCTAGGGCCAGTAGGGTATTAAGGATAGAATCCCAAAGATGGTAGTGCTGGCGGTACCGGCAGTACTCAATTAGGATGCAAACGAAGAATACTGGGCTTATAAGCAACATTAACAGAGTGATATCAAACATTTTGAATGCATTTATGAGCAACTTAAGCGTGAGCATAACGCGGTTTGCTATTGACAATCTTGCCAGAAAACGGCAAAGATTTATCCAAATACGACAGGATGGATCATGCACTCAACCTCATTTATCTATTTTTACAGTGCCTACCAAGCTCTGGTACCGCGATTACCAAAGGGAAATACGCTGCTAAGCGATTTTCAACCCTTGCTTGATGCTCGGCCCGAGCGGGTGCCAGTCTCCAGTTACGATGCCTTGTTAGAGCAAGCATCACAGTATAGTCAGCAGGCCTTAATTGGGTTTGAATTGGGGCGACAGATTCAACTGGCTGACTATGGCGTTTTAGGATACTTAGTAGAAACTTGCGATACTTTGCAGCAAGCACTGCACGCATTATGTCGCTATGACGCTCTGGTTGCCGATATAGGTTGCGCTAAGCTTAAGAGCGATGGCGACGACATGGCTATTGTTTGGTATCTCAATACTGCGGTGGGCAAGCAAATCATTTTACGCAATATGACCGCTTGGGTAAGTGCCGCAAGGCAAGTATTAAAGTCGCCACTTGCGCCGAGTGGGTTAAGTTTGAGTTTTGCGCTTACGGACTCTGAGCGGCAACAACTGAGCGACTGGTTTGGCTGTGACATACACCTCAGTGCTGAGCGAAACGCCCTAACTTTCCCCTGCGATTACCTAAATATGACGTTTATCAGTGCTAATAAACAACTTAACCAGCACATGAAACAAATGGCTGCTCTGGATCTACAACAGTTACAGCAGCACCCGCCGCTGGCTCCTAGGGTGATGCAATTATTACAAGCCAAGTTGAGCTTAGAAGGGGTACTGCAAACGGATGTAGCGAAAGCATTTAACTTAAGTGTGCGCTCACTTCAGCGGCAATTAAAGAGAGAGCAACAAAACTTTAGAGCCTTACTGGATGAAGAACGTAAGCGGCGTTTTGAAGCGTTGATTGCCAAGGCCCCACTTAGCCAAATTGTGGCAGAGCTTGGCTTTATGGAGCAAAGTGCACTGAATAAGTTTTGCCAGAAACAGTATGGTCAAACGCCTACAGCACTGCGGCTTATTTATCGTGATAAATCGTAACTGTTGAGTGTTAACTGGGTTTGTCCTCGTGACAGTATTTAACCAGGACAGCCACTTAATCTTGAGGATATTGGGTGAGATCTCCAGGTAGTGTAGTCAGGAATTAAGGGAGAGATATAGCCAATGATGTATTAGTAAATTTGCTTTTTAATGGGTACAATTATCATTTAACACTACCTAAATTGCTCGTAGAGTGTGCAATATAAGGGATGAAAATTTATTCATTGCTAAAACAATGAATAGCGAAAAGGAAAAACCATGAATACTAAACTATTAGCCGGTATTGGTGCTGTGGCGATTGCCGTGGGTGCCTATATAGCAACACAACCTTCGAGTTCTAATACTCATATCAGCCTACCAGAACTTGATTATGTCCCTGCCGATACTGCCGTTTTCTGGGGCCAACTAGCGCCTTTTGAACAAAGTAAATACATGACGTATTTGCCAAAAGAGTTGCGCCAAATTCAACAGCTTGAGCAAATAACAGCGGCATTTCGTCAGCAAGACAATAAAAACCTAGATTTTTTAGCGACGTTAATGGAGCAATACAATCTGGCGCTAACTTCACCCGAAAGTATGCAGCAGATTCTAGGTTTTGGTTCAAGCTTTCGCGCGCTGGCCTATACTGTTGGGTTGTTACCGACTATCAGATACGAACTAGCCGATCCTGAAGCGCTGCTAACAACCATTAAAATGGCGGCGCAAGATGCTGAAATTAGCTTTAGTGACGAGCAAATCAAAGGAGTTAATATTACTCGTTACAAGCTAGAGCTAGCACCCAGTGCTGAGCTTGAACTAATTACTTCGGTACAAGGAAATTGGGTTACAACCACCATTAATACGCCATTTAATACCCCTGAAGATCTTGAGGTTGCGCTGGGCATTACCAAGCCTGCACAAGCTTTAAGTGAAACAAATAAGTTAGAAAACTACACTGAGCAGTTTGGTTTTGATGGCAGTGCACTCGCGTTTATTAACCATATCGCCATTGCCAACGGCATCACTGCCAATAAAAACACCGCATTCACTCGAATGTTAGATAATGCTCTTGAACTTTCTGGTGATAGCACGACGCTTGCTGCTGTGCGAACACCCGCATGTCAGGCCGATTACAGTGATATTGCTAGCCAATGGCCGGCAACCGTGATGGGGGTAAAAGCCTTTAATTTCACCCCAGAGCAAGTCGAAATTGATGCTGATACCATTGTGGTGGCAAACAACACCGAGATGTTGTCAACGCTGGCAAAACTACGCGGCTTTATACCTGAGCAGCAAGAGCAACATAGCACTATGATGAGCATGGCCTACGGTATTGATGTTGCGCAGCTTGCACCGACCCTGAATACCCTCTGGCGACAATTTACTCAAGCTGACTTTCAATGTGCTGAGTTAGTCGCATTGCAAAACCAAGCTAAGCAAAATAACCCCATGGCCGTGGCCATGATGACTGGGATGGCCAATGGCATTAAAGGCATGAGCGCATCGGTTTTTGCTTATACTTTGGAGCAAAATCAGCAAGGTGAACCTGAGCCTAAGGCATTTGATGCCTTGCTCAGCTTGTCGGCCGATGATCCTATGATGCTAGTCAACACAGCTAAAGGCTTGGCGCCAATGTTGGCAGACTTAGAAATTCCTACGGATGGCAGTGCGGTATCAATCAGCCAATACCTTCCAGCGCCAACGCCTCTGGACGTTGACGTTAAACTGGCACTAAAAGGCCAGCACCTAGTGTTGTTCAGTGGCGATACAAGCACTCAGGTTGCCACTAAATTGGCCGGCCAGAAACTGGAGAAGAATGGTATGGTTGCGTTTGAAATTGACATGCAAGCGGCAATGCAACCTTTAATGGCTATGTTGGCGGCTTCTGGCGAACCCTTACCCAAAGAATTCGCAGCACTGTCTAAACAAAATATGCACTTAGCGCTAAGCATGGATGTCAGTGATAAAGGCCTAGTGCTTGGTAGTGATATTGTGCTTAAGAAGCCTTAAATTAATTGAGTTCACTCTGCAGTGAGTTTTAAGGAAAAAATGCCGACTTTGCGTCGGCATTTTTACTTAATCGTTATAAAAGGGTATTAATCACACATATAATAACGGTTAGTAAAGGCACAGTTATGCTCTCCATAGCAAGACACTGCAGCCGTTAAGCAGTCTTGGCGATTGGTGGGAATATCATAGCCGCCCCCAACTTGCGGTGTCACTTTATCTGCCAATGACTTGCTGTCCGAAAGGTTCTTCAACGGTTTCTTTGTTAATTTAATTTTCATGGTCATTTCCTTTGTTTTGCAATGTTACACATGTTCATGTGCGCTTAATATTATTCATTAATTGTCAGCTAGAGCGCTTTCCTTTTTAAGGAACGACAGATTAACAGCTTAGAATGTAATATAAATGATAATTTTGTCAAATAAATGTTTTTACTGCGATTTGTCTCTGTTCGTTTGTCGGCTATTTTCATCCATGTCACACTGAGCGAAATCAGAGATTCGCAAGATGGATTTGTTTATGACTAACGTGAGTAGATGGTTATCTAGCTGCCTGTTGAGTGCAGCTATGGTGTTGTCCCCTTGGGTGAGCGCCAATGAAACGGCGATATTTAGTTCCAAAGCTACCGCTCAGCCACAGTGGGCAGAGCAGGGGATGGTTTCCAGTCAAGAAGCACTGGCAAGCCAAGTGGGTGTCGATATCTTGCGTCAAGGGGGGAATGCCGTCGATGCTGCCGTGGCTGTTGGTTTTAGTCTTGCGGTGACATTACCTCGAGCGGGTAACCTTGGCGGTGGTGGTTTTATGCTGGTGCACTTAGCTGAGCAAGACAAAACTATCGCTATTGATTATCGAGAAATGGCGCCTAGTAGAGCCCATAAAGATATTTTTATTGGCAAAGACGGCAAAGTAAACTCAAAGCTCAGCCTGCAACATGGCTTAGCGGTGGGCGTGCCCGGCACGGTTATGGGCATGGAGCTGGCGCTAAAAAAATACGGTACCATGACCCTCAGTGAAGTCATTCAACCGGCGATAAAACTAGCGCGCAACGGTATCAGGGTGACGTCGGATTTAGCCAACTCGTTATCACATGACTACATCCGAGCGCGAATGCTAGATGTGCCGGCATCAAAAGCCATTTTCTATAAGCAAGATGGCAGCAATTATCAGCCCAATGAAGTGCTTGTACAAACGGATTTAGCCAACTCGTTGCAGCGTATCGCCAAACACGGCAGTGCTGGGTTTTATCAAGGTGAGACCGCCCAGAAAATCGTTGCTGCGGTACAGGCCGCAGGCGGAATTATGTCGCTTGAGGACTTAAAAAATTATCGCGCGATCGAGCGTAAGCCGGTAACGGGCAATTACCGTGGCTATCAAGTGGTGTCCATGCCGCCTCCTTCCTCGGGTGGCGTACATATTATCGAAATGCTCAATATGTTAGAGCAGTACCCGATTGCACAGCTTGGCCATAATAGTGCTGCCACCATCCACCTGATGACAGAGGTGATGAAACGCGCCTATGCCGACAGAAGTAAATACTTGGGTGACCCCGATTTTTATGATGTGCCAGTGGCAGAGCTCATAAATAAGCGCTACGCAAAAAAACGCAGTTCCGATATTAATCCAGACACCGCAACACCCAGCAGTGCAATTAGTCCAGGCACGCTGCTGCCCTATGAGAGCAACCAAACAACCCATTACTCGGTCGTTGACAAGTGGGGCAATGCCGTAAGTAACACTTATACCCTGAACTTTAGCTATGGCTCCGGTATTGTGGCTGCGGGCACAGGGATACTTTTGAATAATGAAATGGATGACTTCTCTGCTAAACCTGGGGTGCCCAATGGCTTTGGCCTGATCGGTGGCGAAGCCAACGCAGTTGCCGCCAATAAACGCCCTTTAAGTTCCATGACACCCACCATAGTGATGAAAGACGGTAAGCCATTTTTAGTTACAGGCAGTCCAGGCGGCTCGCGGATCATTACCACCACGTTGCAAATTATTATGAATGTCATTGACCATGGCTTGAACATTGCCGAGGCCACCGTGGCTCCGCGTATTCATCACCAATGGTTACCAGATGAAATACGCATTGAGCGCAGCTTAAATGTCGACACTCGACGCTTACTTGAAGCAAAAGGACATACCTTGTCGGAAAAAAATGCCATGGGCTCTACGCAATCCATTATGTTGACCGACAAAGGGATATTTGGTGCTTCAGATCCCAGACGTGCCGACAGCGCAGCACTTGGTTATTAACACTGCGGCGACTTAATCGCTGTTAATAAGGGGCAAACAGCCCCTTTTTTATCCCTGTAGCAGTAAAAACACGCCCAGTAATGCGATGACACCACCGCTTATCATGGTTTTGGTGATGGCCTCACGTTTTATCACCGCCATAGTCATTACCAGCAAAGGCGCGGTGGCAAAAATAGTTTGTGCTATGGCCGGATCGGTGTGGTTCACCGCAATAAGCTGTAGCCATAAGCCTACGAAAGTGCCAAAAAAGATGGCCGCAAACAGCCAATTTTTAGCATCAATTTGCTTAAGGGTCAGGGCGCGATAAAGGCTTTGCGAGCGCAGAAACGCTACCAGCATGGCAACAAACAAGGTACCAGAGCCAAGTCTTATCAATGCTGCCCACAAACTGCTGATGTTTTCGTGGTTGAGCGCGCCTTTGGACAGCACCATGCCTGCGGCTTGGCATGTGGCGGCAGTTAACGCAAAAACAACCCCCAGCAGATAGTGCTTTTTATCCATCACCGGTTGGCTCTTGCTCGGTTTTATCGCCAGCATGACGCCCAAGGTCGTAATAATAATGCCCAGCCACGCTGAAGCACTGAGGTAAACGCCCAATATAACAATATTCAACATACCGGCAATGGCCGGGGCTAAACTTTCAATCACTAGGGTTCTGGCCGGGCCAATATTGCGCAGTGCCGCAAAATAGGCGCTATCACCTATGGCAATGCCTAAGATGCCACTGGCAATAAGCCAACCCCAGCTGGACAGTTGGCTGGGTAACAAGGTGTCTGAGGTAACAAGGATAGCGAATAACATTAACGCCACAGCGATAACGCCCTTGGTGACATTCAACTCAAATGGGCTGAGATGGTGGCTGAAGCGTTTATAAAGTACCGTTGAAAAGGCCCATACACATGCGGCAGCGATTGCTGCTCCTTCACCAAGTCCAATCATACGTCGTTTAGTACCTCATTAAAAATGTATTAGCAGCGGGCAGTATACGTGGATTGGCCAGAATAATCTCAACTGTATTTAGACGTCCATCCATCTAGAGGTTGATATTTTCTGGTTTCGGTTCATAATAACGGCATTCGATTTTTCAGGAGCATGGTATGCCAATCACGGTTACTGACGAACTACCGGCCATTAGTCAATTACGTCATGAAAATGTTTTTGTGATACCGCAGAGTCGGGCTTCAACTCAAGAAATCCGTCCGATGCGCCTTGCTATCCTTAATTTGATGCCCAACAAGGTAGAGACCGAAGTACAGTTTATTCGGCTATTAGCCAATACGCCGCTGCAGGTCAACGTCGATTTACTGCGCCTAGACACCCATCGAAGCTCAGAAAACTCAGAGCAGCATTTGGATATGTTTTACCGCTATTTTTCGGATGTCAAAAACAAAAACTACGATGCCTTAATTGTCACGGGCGCACCGCTGGCGCACCTGGAATACCATCAAGTGACGTATTGGCAAGAGCTGTGTGACTTTTTTGATTGGGCCGAGCATCATGTGACTTCGACCTTGTTCTCGTGTTGGGCGGCTCATGCAGCCATCTATCATCACCATGGTTTAAAGCGCGAGCTAAAACAAGACAAGCTTTGTGGGGTGTTTAAGCACCATTGTTATTTTGAGCATGGTGCCTTAACTCGAGGATTTGATGATGAGTTTCTGGTGCCGCATTCCCGCTATGGTCACATCGATTTTGCCCAAATACAACGCTGTGAAGATTTAGTGGTATTGGCAGGCTCCGAGACTGTGGGGGCGTATTTACTTAAAAACCAGTCAGGCAGTCAGGTTTATATTACCGGGCATCCTGAATACGATGCTGACACCTTAGAAAAAGAATATCAGCGCGACTGTGCAAAAATGGCCAACGCGCCTTTACCACAAAACTATTTTCCCGATGACGACCCCAGTCGGACGCCATCAAAAACCTGGCAAAGCCATGCGTTTTTGTTATTCTCAAACTGGTTAAATTATTACGTTTACCAGACCACCCCATACGATATCAACCTGGTTAGCCAAGATGTAAGGACTAACAATTATGCCGAGTAATTCTGCCGTGAACGGTGAACAAATCAGTCAGCAGCTGGCTCATGCCATGAGTCAGCGCATCCTTATTTTAGATGGTGCCATGGGAACCATGATCCAGCAGCATAAACTTGAGGAAGAAGATTATCGTGGCGAACGCTTCAAAGACTGGCACGTGCTTATAAAGGGCAACAACGACCTGTTAAGCCTGACTCAGCCTGAGATCATCAAACAAATTCATGGCGATTATTTGGCCGCAGGCGCTGACATTATTGAAACTAACACCTTCAATGCCACGACCATTTCCATGGCTGACTATGACATGGCGAATTTAAGTCGAGAAATCAACCTTGAGTCGGCGAAACTGGCCCGCAGTGTGGCCGATGAGTTTACCGCAAAAGAGCCCAATAAGCCGCGTTACGTTGCCGGTGTTTTAGGTCCTACCTCGAAAACTTGCTCGATTTCTCCCGACGTCAATGACCCGGGTTTTCGTAACATCACCTTCGATAAATTGGTGGCGGCCTACGTCGAGTCAACCTTGGCATTGATTGAAGGCGGTGTGCATTTAATTTTGATTGAAACCATTTTTGATACCCTAAACGCTAAAGCAGCGTCATTTGCCGTAGAAGAAGCATTTGAGCAAGCAGGGGTTACTTTACCGGTGATGATTTCTGGCACCATTACCGATGCCTCTGGGCGAACCTTGTCGGGGCAGACCACAGAAGCGTTTTATAACTCCATCCGCCATATCAAGCCGATATCCATTGGCCTCAATTGTGCACTGGGCCCAGACTTATTGCGTCAATACGTCGAAGAGCTCGCCAGTGTTTGCGAAACCTATACCTCTGTGCACCCCAATGCCGGTCTACCCAATGAGTTTGGTGAGTATGATTTAGAAGCGCAAGAAATGGCGCAAGAAATCATCGACTGGGGCCAAGCGGGTTTTATTAATATTGTTGGAGGCTGTTGCGGTACTACGCCTGAGCATATTCGCGCCTTTGCCAAAGGACTCGAACACACCGCGCCACGGCCCTTACCTACGCTTGAAGTGCGGATGCGCTTGGCTGGCCTTGAAGCATGTAACTTAAATTAGGATTTTCACCATGACCCAAACTGCAGTATTTACCAATGTTGGTGAACGGACTAACGTCACAGGCTCCGCACGATTTAAACGCCTGATTTTAGAGGAAGATTACGAAACGGCATTGGAAGTAGCCCAAGAGCAGGTGGAAAATGGCGCGCAAATTATTGATATCAACATGGATGAAGCCATGTTGGACTCCAAAGCCGCCATGGTTAAATTTCTTAACCTGATTGCTTCTGAGCCAGACATCTCCCGAGTGCCTATTATGGTCGACTCATCAAAATGGGAAGTCATTGAAGCTGGGCTCAAGTGCATTCAAGGCAAGGCCATTGTTAACTCTATTTCGCTTAAAGAGGGCGAAGCGCCTTTTATTCAACAAGCGAAAACCATTAAGCGTTTCGGCGCTGCCGTGGTGGTAATGGCGTTTGATGAAGACGGCCAAGCGGAAACAGCCGACAGAAAATATGAGATCTGTGCTCGCTCCTATGACATCTTGGTGAAGCAACTTGGCTTCCCGCCAGAAGACATTATTTTCGATCCTAATATTTTTGCGGTGGCCACGGGGATTGAAGAGCATGACAACTACGCTGTGGAATTTATTGAGGGCACGCGGCGCATAAAACAGAATTTACCTCACTGTAAGGTATCGGGTGGAGTGTCGAATGTGTCTTTCTCTTTTCGCGGCAACAACCCCGTGCGCGAGGCCATTCACTCGGTGTTTTTATATCACGCCATTAAAGCGGGTATGGACATGGGGATAGTCAATGCCGGGCAATTGGCGGTGTATGATGACATTCCCAGCGAACTGAGAAATGCGGTTGAAGACGTGATCCTCAATAAAGACCCCGGCGCTGGTGAGCGCTTAGTGGAGCTTGCGCCAAAGTACTCTGGTATGGCGCAAGCCGAGAAACAAGAGGACTTAGAGTGGCGCAGCTGGCCGGTTGCTAAGCGCTTAGAGCATGCCTTAGTGAAAGGGATCACCGAGTTTATCGATGAAGATACCGAAGCTTGTCGTCAGCAATTTGATAAGCCCATTCAGGTCATTGAAGGGCCGTTGATGGACGGCATGAATGTGGTTGGCGACTTGTTCGGTGCTGGTAAAATGTTTCTTCCCCAAGTGGTGAAATCGGCGCGCGTGATGAAGCGAGCTGTGGCTTACCTTGACCCTTTTATTGAGGCGGAAAAAGAAGAGGGGGCGACCAATGGTAAGGTGATCATGGCCACCGTTAAAGGCGATGTTCACGATATTGGTAAAAACATCGTGGGAGTGGTATTGCAATGCAATAACTACGAGGTGATTGACTTAGGGGTGATGGTACCGGCAGAACAAATTCTGCAAACCGCCATTGATGAAAATGCTGATGTTATTGGCCTGTCAGGGCTAATTACGCCGTCACTGGATGAAATGGTGCATGTGGCAAAAGAAATGACCCGTCGTGGTTTCGACATTCCGCTGTTAATTGGCGGTGCCACGACCTCAAAAGCCCATACCGCGGTAAAAATTGAGCCGCAATACCATCATGGTGTGGTGTATGTGAATAACGCCAGCCGTGCGGTGGGAGTGGTATCAAACCTATTGAGTCAATCACAAAAGCCGGAGTTTTTAGCTAAAACCACCGCTGAATATGAAAAAGTGCGAGCCCAACAGGCGCGCAAAAAGCCCCGCTCCAAGCCGGTATCCCTTGCCCGAGCACGAGACAATGCGGTCAACATTGATTGGCAAAACTACACCCCTCCGGTGCCTAACAAGCTTGGTATTACTGAGTTCAAAGACGTCACAGTCGAGACGTTACGTGATTATATTGATTGGACTCCTTTTTTCATGACGTGGTCGTTAGCTGGAAAATACCCGCGCATTTTAAGCGATGAAGTGGTAGGAGAAGAAGCGCAAAAGCTCTTCCACGATGCCAACGCTATGTTGGATGATTTATCGCAGTCAGGGCGTTTACAGCCACTGGGGGTCATTGGGTTATTCCCAGCCAACCGCGTTGGCGATGACATTGAAATTTATCAAGATGAGCATCGCGATAAAGTGCTATTAAGGTCGTGTCAGCTGCGTCAGCAAACCGAGAAAAGCGACTTTCCTAATTATTGTTTGTCTGACTATATCGCGCCAAAAGGGACTCCTGATTATTTTGGTGCTTTTGCAGTGACTGGGGGCTTGGAAGAAGATGACTTGGCGGCCGCGTTTGATGCTCAGCAAGACGATTACAATAAAATCATGATCAAAGCCGTGGCGGATCGCTTAGCCGAAGCCTTTGCTGAGTACCTGCATGAGCGTGTACGTAAAGAGTATTGGGGGTTTGCAGCGGATGAAGCGTTAAGTAACGAAGAACTTATCCGTGAAAACTACCAAGGGATCCGTCCAGCGCCAGGGTATCCTGCGTGCCCTGAGCACACCGAGAAACAAAAAATTTGGCAGCTGTTAGATGTCGAAAACCGTATCGGTATGAAGCTGACCAGCTCCTATGCCATGTGGCCTGGAGCTGCGGTATCAGGGTGGTATTTCTCTCATCCTGAGTCAAAGTACTTTGCGGTAGCCGGGATCCAAGCCGATCAGGTAGCAGACTATGCTGACCGCCAAGGCATGAGCCTCGCAGAGGCTGAGCGCTGGTTGGCGCCAAACCTTGGTTATGAGCCGCAATAATAAGCTTAGGCCAGTTTCAGAGCTCTGTGACTGGCCTAACTGAGGTTTAGCCATTCAACCAAAGTTATTAATTTATGTGTTTTTATGGTTAACAAAAGCACAGTGTTTCCAGTATACTGCCAAAATCCATTACGATATTTGAGCTACACACAATAATGGCAAAACTGGGGTTGTGGTTATTTTGTTTGTTGTCGGCACCGAGTTGGGCGAATAATCAACTGGTGGTTGATATTATTAGCAGTGAAAACTTCAGCCAGCGTTATCAGCAGTTTTTAAATGGCAAACATGTCCTCGATGTTGATACCTTTTACCCCTCCACCAAAGGTTCTCACATCGAAATCGTAGAAATGGTGCTGTTACAACAGGCGCTGTTTCTTGGCGGTGAAACACGAGAAGTAGTATTTCGGCCTAAACCTGCAACCAACATCCTCGAATTTTCTGACTTACTTTCGGGTGACAGTTTGATTTTGGCCCGCTCTGTGTGGCATGAAAATATTGTTGATTTCCGTGGCTCTGTGTACATCTCCGAACCCGTGGTTGAGTTTGGTGATTACGAAGCCGGCTTGTATGTCAGTGAAGACAATGTGGCCGCACAACAAACCCCTTTTTCGCAATTGAAACAATTAAGTGTGGTGTCTAATCCGAGGTGGCAAGTGGATTGGCGGGCGTTATTAAACACCGAGCTCAACTTGGTGAGCTTTATTGGTCCTTGGGAGACCATGCTCACCATGGTTGAAAATGAGCTGGTGGATGCCATGTTGGTGAACTTTAGTGTCAGTGATGAGCTGACCTTAAACTACGCGGATAAAAGCTATGTGCCCATTAATGGCATTAAAGTGGTGTTGCCGGATTCTCGCCATTTTGTGGTGAGTAAGAATCACCCTGAAGGTGCCGCGGTATTTGCGGCGTTAAATCGCGGCTTAGCAACATTGCGCCAGCGCGGTGTGTTAAAAAAAGCCCTAGTGCAGTCTGGCTTTATTAATCCCCAAGTGGCCAATTGGCAAGTGGCTAATCACAGTATGTTGGTTGAGGAGCAGTGATGCCATTACGTTGGTTAGCGGTGTTGTTACTGGTTGGAAAGGCGTCTGCGTATACCTCAGCGCTAGACTTAGCGGAACAATTTGTTGAGCTTGAAGCCAAGGTCGAGGCAAATTACGACTTGCACTTATTGCCAGAGGTTAAAGCGCAAAAACAACAAGCAAAAGGCCAAGGTCAGCAAGCGTTGTTACTCCAGCTGCTGTTACTTGAGGGCAGTATTGTACAGCATTATGGTGATTATGAGCGCGGTCTCGAGCTGCATAAACAGGCATTGCAATTGGCTAATCAATTAGGTGATGCCGCACTGAAAGTTAAAGCGTATTTGGCCATTGCGCATTTAGATATTGATTTAGAAAACCTAAAACACGCCCAAGACTACCTCAATAAAGCCACGCAGTTGGCCGCACAACTGCACACAGCCAATCAACTAAAAGCGCAAGTGGCACTGTGGCAGGCGCGACTTTATGTCAATAAAGGTGCCTATCGCTTAGCATTGCAACACAGCAATATCAATTTACAAAAAGTGGATAACAAAACAGCCAATCGCATTCGTCTTACCCGTGCTCAAGCCTATCTTGAACTTGGCCAATACCCGCAAGCCGAGGCACTACTCGCTCACATTGGTCGCAGCGAGTCGGTGGCGCAGGATCAACAAATGCGTATTACAAATGCTTTATTAGCGGCACGGGTACAATTGCAAGCAGGAGAGTTTACCGCGGCGATTGACATGGCTGAGCAAGGTTTACAAGAAACCTTAGGCACGCGCTTCTTACAGCAGCAATCGCAACTGCAGTGGACCTTAGCTTCGGCCTACGCTCAACTAGGTAACTACGCTGAGGGCTATCGTTTTTTGAAGCGTTTTTCATTGACCAAACGCGCGTTAAACCTACAAAAACGTAATAACAAACTGTTAAAGCTCGAGGCGCAATACGCCTTAGCGCAACAGCAGCAAGCCGTAAGCGAGCTTGAGCGAGACAACGCCATTCAAGCCAAGCAAATTTTAGCCCATCAGCAACAGCTGGAAAACGCCCAGCTCACCCAACAGCGTTGGTTGCTAGTTGCGGTGTTAGCGCTTACGCTGGTGCTGGTTTTTTACTGGCGCTGGCAAAATCGCCGTTACACCAAGTTACTCGAACAACAAGTGGCGCAGCGCACTGAAGAGTTGGCTGAGCGAAATCAAAGGCTACAAACACTCAGCTTTACCGATAGCCTCACGGGGTTAAGTAACCGCCATCATTTTTTTAGTGTGATCGATGGTACCGTTGCAGCAGTGGATCAACGCGTACAACAAGCAGGCCCCGATGGTCGGAGCGATTTAGTGTTTGCCATCATTGATATTGATCACTTCAAAACCATCAACGACAGCTATGGCCATGCCGCAGGAGACATCGTACTGCAAGACTTCGCTGCTATTTTAAAGCAGTGTACTCGGGAGTCTGATTTACTGGTTCGTTGGGGCGGCGAAGAGTTTTTATTGGTAATGAACGGCACCGAGCGCCAGCGTGTTGCCACCGTCATTGAGCGCATCCGGCAACAGGTTGAGAGTTACCCATTTATGGTGAACGATCAACCGATTAATTGCAGCTGCTCAATTGGCTTTGCAGCTTACCCCTTTAATCTAGCACACCCACAGCAACTCAGTTGGGAGCAAGTACTGGAAGTGGCGGACGCTGGGTTATATGTCGCCAAAGCCTCGCAGCGTAATGCTTGGGTCGAAATCACGGCGGGTAACACCGGCGCGTTGTCAGCCGAACAGCTCGTCAAACAAGCGCAGCGTTTACTGCAGCAGGGGCAGCTTAAGGCGAACAGCAACCTAAAGGCATTGCAATTTGACTGAATACGCTGAGAATGACTCCCTTTCGTAAGCGGCTTTGGTATACTCAGGCCATAAAGAATAAGCAATAGAAACGGCCCGCTTTGTTACCCATTGAAGAGTTTATCCCGCAAATACACGCCATTCTAAGTGAGTCAAACCGCCTGGTGCTGCAAGCCGAGCCCGGAGCCGGTAAATCGACAGTGGTACCACTGAGGTTACTACAAAGCAATCTGGGTGATGGCAAAAAAATCATTATGCTGGAGCCGCGCCGCGTTGCGGCAAAGTCTATAGCCACGTATTTGGCGCAGCAATTGGGTGAGCAAGTCGGCGAGCAGGTGGGGTATCAAATCCGTAATGAGCGTAAGTGTTCCGCCCAGACGCGCTTAGAAATTGTTACCGAAGGGGTGCTTACCCGGCGTTTGCAGGCCGACCCTGAGCTGCCCGATGTTGGTTTGATTATTTTTGATGAGTTTCATGAGCGTTCCATTCATGCTGACTTAGCATTGATGTTGACCTTTGAAGTACAGCAAGCTTACCGTGAAGATCTGAAGCTGTTGGTGATGTCGGCCACCATTGATAGTGAGCAAATTTCTGAGTATTTGGCCGGCGCTCAGTGCTTAGCTTGCCCTGGTAGAGCGTACCCAGTGGCGGTGGAATATCGGCCAGCAACAGAGCATTTTCTAGCTGAGCAAGTGAGCAGTGCACTTAGGTATGCACTGAGCTTGGCAGACCACGGTGACATCTTGGTGTTTTTACCGGGCCAAGGAGAAATTAAGCGTTGTATTGCAGCGTGTGAAAGAGTGGTAAACGCAGATATTCGCTTACTGCCCCTATATGGTGGCTTACCGCTTGCAGAGCAAGAGAAGGTTTTTAGGCGTCGAAAAGGAGCAGGACGACGGGTTATATTTGCCACCAACATCGCGGAAACCAGTTTAACCATAGATGGCATTACCATGGTCATTGACTCGGGGCTTGAAAAGCGTCTTAACTTTGATGTGAAAAGTGGTCTATCGCGATTGCAAACCGCGATGATCTCTAAAGCCTCAGCGACACAACGAGCAGGGCGTGCAGGGCGCTTGCAACCCGGTCACTGTGTGCGCTTATGGCGTGAAAGCGAGCAGCAAAGGCTGAGTGACTTTCAAACGGAAGAAATCGTCACCACCGAACTGACGAACTTAACCTTAGAACTTAGCGCTTGGGGGATCACCCAGTACCACGATGGCCATTGGTTAACACCGCCACCGAAGCAGCACTATGTGGTGGCGACTGAACTCAATCAGGCCCTGGGACTGGTGGATATTCACAATAAGATTTTGCCAATGGGAAACCGGGCTTTATCTTTGGCGGTGGAGCCTCGTCTTGCCAGCATGATGCTACAAGCCAAAAGCAGCACAGAAAAGCAGCTGGCCTGCTGGCTTGCGGCATTGTTAAGCGAGCGCGATGTGACGCTTAACGCCAGCGGTAGCGATCTAATAGAGCGGTTGTTGCTGGTGCGGGAATACAGCGAAAAGAAATCCACTGCCAGCAGCCATATGCTGCATCGTGGTAGTGCCGAGCAGGTACTCAAGCTGGCCAAGTCTTTTGCGGCTAAACTGGCCGTTAATCACAGCATCACCAGCATCCCGTTGGCTGAGATGCAGCTGGCGGCGGCCGAACTACTCTTACATGCCTACCCAGACCGGGTGGCCCAAAAGCGTCCGAGCAATGATAATCGCTATCTACTCGCTAACGGCAGGGGAGTGACTTTACGGGAGGGTGACGCCTTGCAAGGATCGGCGTTTTTAGTGGTATGTGATGTCGATGGCAAAAATAAAGACGGCACGGTATTTTTAAGCTGTGCCATCAGCCAAGAAAGTTTGCTGACCCAGCTGCGACCGCACCTACAACGAACCACCCACTATCGCTTAGACGATAAAAAAGAGTCTATTGTGGGGCGTGAGCAGGTCAAATATCAGGCCTTAATTTTGCAACAGCAAAACCTCAGCAGCATTCCTAATAGCGAGTTTCAAGCGTGTGTTCGCGATATTTTGACTTCTGAAGGCTTAGATATGCTGAACTGGACAGCCAAAAGCAAGGCGTGGCTGGCGCGAGCAAAATGGCTAGGTAGCCAGTTGGAGACGTTTCCGGCTATCACAGAAGCCACCCTCATTGCCGAGCTAGACACTTGGTTGCTGCCCTATTTAAATAATGTCAGTTCGCTCAAGCAGTTAAAACAAGTCGATATCTTTAATTTGTTACAAGCGCTGCTGGACTGGCCACAGCAACAATTGTTAGAGCAGCAAGCGCCGGAATTTTATCTTACGCCAAGCAACAAGCGTATTGCCATTCGCTACGATGCCCATCAAGGGCCCACGGTGGCGGTGGTATTGCAAGAAATGTTTGGTGAACTGGAGGCTGTGATGCTCGCCAATGGCCAAGTGCCAGTGCGGTTTGAGTTATTATCACCGGCACAGCGACCCATTCAAACCACCAGTGATCTAGCAAACTTTTGGCGCACCTCTTATTATGACGTGGCAAAGGACATGCGTGGCCGCTACCCTAAACATCGCTGGCCTGATAACCCCTTAGTAGAAAAGCCTGGACGCTCAATGAAAGCGAAGCACTAAGTACCTTTTCTTGTTTGTAAAATACTCAACCGAGCGCTAATGTGGGTGTCTAATTTACTTGAAGATAATGATGAAATAGCGAATTGTGCAATTACTTATATGGGCTAGGATGACAGCTCAATGCGCGTGTAGGCATGAATAGATGAAAAATAAAGCGATATTGATCACTGTATTGGTACTGAGTTTGGTGTTACTGAGCTGGTTGCCACAGTTTAATGTGGCGATGAGCCGCTTTATTGATGAGGCGTTGCTGCAATCTTCTGTGGTCTATGCCGCAGCACGGGCGGTCAATGGGGCTATCTCGTTATTGCAATCGGCTGAGGTAGGTATTGGGGTGGCAAGTATACAACCGGCACAACTGCTCGATCCCATTAATGATCTGGTTGAATACATATCAGATATTATGCAAATTGCTATAGGTTCGTTATTTATTCAGCGCATGCTCTATACCATGTCGACCCACGTGTTGTTTAGTGTCGCTTTTACTTTGTCGGCACTGGGCTTTTTGCTTTGTTTATATTATCAAAAGTGGCAACGCCTCAGTAGCCGGTTATTAGCCACCATGTTACTGGTACGTTTTGTGGTGCCCTTTGTGGTATTGGCCACCGGGTTATGTAGTCAGTTACTACTAGACCAAGAAATAGACAAGCAAAGCCAGGTGGTTTCGCGCACCGTGGATGTGTTTCAAACGCAAGCGCACACTACACGGGCGCAACACACCAAAATCACTGCCAAAGTGAATAATCAAAAGCAGTTACATCAGCAGCAAATAGCCGAGCTCACTGAGCAGCAAGTTCTACTGCATGGTGAAGCGAGTGAACTCTATGGTGACATTGCCACCATAGAGCAACAAGTGGCCGCCGCGCAGGCAAATAGGAGCCTGTCTGAATGGTTAACCTTCACCCAAACTGAACAGGCCAAGCCGTTGATCGCCAAGCAACAGCAATTGGCCAATGAAAAAGCCAAATTAGAAGCGCAAATCGCCCTATTGAATCAACAAAAAGATCGCCATCTGAGCGCCATAAAGCGCCTCGAAGATGAGCTTCAAGGCGACAAGCAAGGAGTGTGGAGCCGGGCTATTAAGGCGGTTTCAGGGGGCATAGATGAGCTAGTGCACTCGGCTGAATCCTTGTTTATCGACTTCTTAAACGTGGTGTCGCTGCTGCTATTAAAGCTGCTATTGATGCCACTGCTGTTTTTCTACCTTGCCAGCAAAGCCTTTAAGGCGATTTGGCAGGTTTAGCACCCCACTAAAGGGGATACATGAACAGGCTGCTCCGGCGTGTAGAACGGTTCAGCCAGTAACACCACTAATTGAGCTCGCGATTTAGTTCCTTGCTGAGGTAGCTTTTAAACGCCGCAACAGCGGCCGGTTTGGAGAAATAGTAGCCTTGCCCTTGAGAGCAGCCCATGTCGATAAGTGCCTGCTGATGTGCTTGGGTCTCTATGCCCTCGGCAACCAGCTCCAGCCCTAACGATTGCGCAAGCAGCGTCACCGTTTGCACGATATCGCGGTCTTGCTTATCTTCGAGCATATCCATGACAAAGCTTTTATCAATCTTCAGGATATCCAGTGGCAGGTATTTAATATACGACAGGCTGGAGTAGCCAGTGCCAAAATCGTCTATTGCAATGGTGATCCCAAGCGCCTTTAATTCATCCAGTAGGGCTTTGGTTTCATCGTAGCTTTCTAGTAATGTGGTTTCGGTGATTTCAAACTCCAGCACCTCGCCCTTAAGCTGATGCTGCTGAAGAATGGCTTTGGTGGTGGCAATAAAATCCGCTTTATGGAGTTGCTCGGCAGAAATATTCACGGCAATACGAAGAGTTACACCTTGTTGTTGTAACTCTTTTGCCAGCATCACAGACTGCTCTAGCACAATATCGCCAAGCCGGTGAATGAGCCCGGTTTGCTCCGCCACCGCAATAAATTCATCGGGAAAAATCAGCTGGTTGTCTTTGCTGCGTAAGCGCACTAGGGCTTCGGCACCGGTAATGTCACCACTGCTGAGCTTCACCTTAGGTTGAAAATGCACTTCAACACGCTGATTTTCTAATGCATCGCGCAGTTGGGTTTCTACCGCTTGCCTGGCCTCAATACGCGTTTCTAATTCGCTAGAAAAGAACGATAAACGATTTCTGCCTTCCTCCTTGGCGCGAAACATAGCGGCATCGGCGTGAGCCATCATTTGCTCAACGTTGTCGGCGTCGTTGGCGTATATACTGGCACCAATGCTCACGGTTAATCTTAAGGTTTTTTGCTCCACTTGGTAGGGTTGGCTTAAGTCATGCAAAACTTGATTGGCAAAATTGAGGCACTCATCTAAGGAAGTTAAGTCAGGGAGTAACACCACAAATTCATCGCCACCAATACGGGCAACGGTGTAATGGTCCAAGGCCCCAGCGCGTAGACGTTTGGCTACTTCTTGAATAACGAGGTCGCCGACACTGTGGCCTAAGCTGTCGTTAATGTACTTAAATAAATCCAAATCAATCAGTAACAAGCCAACACTTTTTTCGTGGCCATCGGCACTGATAATGGCTTGATGAATTCTATCATGAAGTAAAATACGATTAGGTAGATCCGTCAGTTGGTCGTAGTTGGCAAGGTGTGACATCTTAATGGAGAGGGCGACAAACTCGCTGACATCATGAAAAACAATGATGGCACCAGTCAGGTGGCCATATTCATCGTGAATGGGAGCGGCAGAGTCTTCTACGCGATAAATGCGCCCGCCATAACCCACCAGTTGGCTATTCAGCGCCATGGCCACCACACGTTGTTCTTTAAGGGCTATTCTTATTGGGTTTACAATGGCTTCTTGACTGGCAGCATCTTGTAAGGTCATGACCTCTTCAATAGCGTGCCCTTCAGCGTGGGCAGCGACAATGCCTGTCATCGACTCGGCAATGGGGTTCATAAAGGTAACGCGGCCATCAAGGTCAGTGGCAATAACTGCATCGCCAATAGAGCGCAACATGATGTTGAGCTTTTCTTTTTCACCTTGCAATGCCAGCTTGGCATTTTTTATTGCGGTGATGTCCGTTAGAGTAATAATGTGGCTTTCGCTTTCGCCAAAACGCTTTTGCACCGACACTTCAATGTGCTCTATGCCATTACTAGGTTGCGCTAAGCTGACATCAAATATGCGGGCATTGTTATGCCCTAAGTTATTCTTAATAGCATGCGCTAGGTCGTCTGGGAACACCTCAAAAAGCTTCTTACTGTGCACTCTGCTGCTGTCTTGGTTAAACCAGCGTCCAGTTGTGTCGTTGCAAAAATTGCACTCTAGTGACTTATCCCAATGCGACACAAACACCGGGATTTTAGCAACCAGCTCATGCAAGTCTTTTCTGGCTTGAATAATCGCGGCCTGTTGTTGCCGTAAGCGTAAATGGTTTCTTACCCGTAACTGGCAAGTGACCGCATCAATGGGCTTACTAATAAAGTCAACGCCGCCCAGCTCCAATGAATAATGCTCGTAATGACGTTCTTGGTGACTGGTGATAAAAATCACCGAGGGCTTGGGGGCTGCACTTAGGCGTTTAATGTGATCAAAAACCTGAAAACCATCGATGCCGGGCATTTCAATGTCTAACAAGATGAGATCGTATTCATTGTCTTTAATGCCCTCAATGGCCGCTTCACCACTGTCACAATAACTGACGTGCCCAAGCGGCAAGAGTATGTCTTTAAGTGCAATAATCACCCCCGGGGTCATCATCAATGACTAAGAGTTGCGGTTCTTTTTCTTGACTGTCATTGAACAACATTGCGCGTCCTTATATAACCTACTAAGCTCAAGTTATGGTTGGTTTTTTGTACATCCTTTAATAAAGCCTCGCAGTATTTCCTTTATAAATCAAGAAAAGTCGACTATAACTTTAGGCGATAAGTGGATTAAAAAATAACTCATTGCTTTAAAAGGTCTTATCAGCCTTTAGCGATGCCCAATTTTACGAGTAATTGCATGGCTTAAACGGAGTTGAATATTTTTAATGTAATAAACGTTAATAAGGATATCTAATGCTCGATGTCGCTGCTTCAACTGTTGCTAAAAATAAAATTTCTCATGCTCGTGTGTTGGTCTTAGATGACGATCTGAGTAGCTGCTTGATTCTGGCGGATTTTCTCGGCCAATTTTGCCACGTTGATCACCTTACAGAGATGACAGACATCCACGAAGAGCTTGACCGCTATAAGCCCGACCTTATTCTGTTGGACATTTTTTTTGGCCCGCATTCGGGCATTGAGATTTGCAAAGCCATAAAGCAGTCGGCCTTGCATGCGGATATTCCTGTTATTTTTATTACCGCCGCCATTGAACAAGAAGAGTTGGAGGACTGCTGGCAGGCAGGGTGTGTCGACTTTATTTCTAAACCGTTTAGTTTTACTACCCTGACCAACCGGGTAAAAGTGCATTTATTACTGCGCTTTCAGGCGCAAATGCTACAAGAAAAAAGCTACAAAGATGGCCTCACTGGACTTTACAACCGCACTTACCTTAGTCACGTTTTTCCACTGCACTACGCTCAATGTCAACGCGAGGGGGCGCCACTGACGATATTGCTGTTAGATATTGATTGGTTTAAGCGCTATAACGACCAATATGGTCATGTGCAAGGAGATGACTGCATTGTTGCGGTGGCAGAGGCCATCGTCAGTCAAACTCGCCGGCCTTTAGACATGGTTTTTCGCTATGGTGGCGAAGAATTTTTGTGTTTGTTACCTAACACAGACAGCAAAGGGGCTGAAAACATCGCTAAGCAAATACTCAACACAGTACGCGAGCTTGACATTCCCCATCAACAATCTGATTTTGCTACTGTCACGCTCAGCATAGGTGCATACACCTCGCACAGTAAAGAAACTCAAGCGCTCACCGAGTTGGTGGAGCTTGCCGACCAAGCGCTTTACCGAGCCAAAGCGCAAGGGCGAAATCAATATTGCCGTACGGAAATAACTGCAGAAACGCTCCTTACTAAGGAGTAACTGTCTCTGCACAAGGGAGGTACCATGGAACGACTACTACAACGCCATAAAAAAAGCCGCACATCCTATGTGTTTTCAGGACTGAACATCACGTTCTTTCTATTACTTCTAGCCGGTGGGGTGTTTTTTCACCTGCAACAAACTGCAGGCCAAACGGCTTTTTACCAAAAAGAGCTGCAAAACAATGCTCAAGAAGTCGAGAGTCATTTCGCTGCGGTGTTGCAGCGGTATCGGCGCGGCCTAGGATTTTTGTCTAACACACCGCCAATCTCTGGGTTACATCGGGCCGAGATGAATGCCGGTGTAGACCCTTTGGATGGCACCGAGTACCAACAGTGGGTTAAGCGACTCGAAACCATCTTCACTTCTTACATGCAGTTTAACCCTGATATCGACCAACTGAGAGTGATTAAAGCCACTGGTGAGGAAGAAATCCGCATTGAGCGCGATGAGGGGCAGATTGCTCCTGCCATTGACCTGCAAGATAAGTCCGACCGCAGTTATTTCAACAATGCGATGCAGTTGCCGCGCAAAAAAGTATACGTGTCGGCGATTGAGTTAAATAAAGAGTACGGCGAAGTGGAGTACCCTATCAAGCCGGTAATTCGTTTTGCTATGCCTTTATACAATGAAGCCGATACGCCTTGGGGAGTCATTATTCTAAACCTCAAAGCACAACCACTGCTAAACAACATGCAAGCCCTGCTTGAGCCCCCTGAGCAATTGTTGCTTATTAACAACACGGACCATTTTATCCTCCATCCAGATAGCAATTTGATGTTCTCGCAGTACTTAGCAGAGCAGCACACCTTTACAGCAACCTACCAGCAACAAGCAGAGCAAGGCACCGAACTGTCTGTGTTTACGGACCAAGCAGGCAATCAGCTACTTGGCTTGTCTCAACAGTTAAAATATGGTTTTGGCGACGCCCAAGTGATGCAAGCGCTGGTGATGTTACCTAAAAGTGCCTTGACGGCAGCGGTCATTAAGCGCGATATCACCTTTTATGGTGTGCTGTTGCTGATCACCGCGCTGCTCTACGCCGGTGTGATTTTTTATCGCCGTATGGCGCAAAAAAGCAGTGAGCTTGCCGAGGCCCAGCAATTGGCCGGCAGTATCGTTAATCAGTCTTTTGATGCCATTCTCAGTGTCGATGAAAATGGCGATATTTTAAGCTGTAACCAAGCTGCCGAGACATTACTTAAGGTGTCGGCTGCGAAAGTAGTGGGAGAGTCCATTAGCTCTTTAGCTGCCTTTAACCAGTTTGATGTGCAAAAAGCCGTTGCAGGTCTCGCTAACGCCAACAACAAACACCGTATTTTGGATTGGCATATTCCGGGCACTGAACACTCTGGCGATAAGCAGTTAACTTTAAGCTTAAGCATGATAGCGCCTAAAGCAGGAGCCAGTCATTTGGCCATTATTATTCGCGATGTCACCGCGCAAGTCCAAGCCGAAGCTGAAATTAAGCAAATGAACCAGATGCTTGAGCAAGAGGTGGCGGAGCGCACCAAAGAATTAAAGCAAGCACGGGATGAAGCACAAAAGAGCAGTGAAATTAAAAGCCAGTTTATCTCCAGCATCAGTCACGAGATCCGCACTCCCCTTAATGGCGTTATCGGTGGGTTAAAATTACTGCGTAATGAACCGCAAACCAGCAAAGCGCAGCACTACATTGATTTGATTGACACTAGCACCGATGCCTTAGGGGTGCTTATTAATGATGTACTGGACTTATCGAAAGTTGAAGCTGGCAAATTAGAGCTGGTGGCTACTCAGTTCTCAGCAAAGGATTTAGTGGAATCGCTGTGTAAATCCATGGCCATAAAAGCCTACGAAAAAGGCTTAGAATTGTTTATTGATGTCAGCGGTGTGAAATCTGCCCAAGTAGAGCAAGATAAAAACCGGCTCTCACAAATTCTCAATAACCTCATTAATAATGCCTGCAAATTCACTCACAAAGGTTACGTTGCGGTCAAGGCGTGGGAAGAGCCGCTGCCTGATGGCCACAGCCATTTGTGTATTAGCGTCACCGACACCGGTATCGGCATCTCTGAGCAACAACAGAGCAAATTGTTTGAGTCTTTTTCTCAAGCCAATCCCAATATCGCGATTCAATATGGTGGTACCGGGTTAGGCTTAGCCATTAGCCGCCAACTGGCGATTATGTTAGGAGGCGACATTAAGTTTGCTTCAACCCAAGGGCGCGGCTCTGAATTTACCGTTAGCATTAAGGTAAAACAAACTGAGGAAGATGAAGTCGTCACCAAACCCTTAAAGCACAAAAGAATTGCCATTTGCGCAGAAAATCGCCATGTTGCCAGTTGGCTGCAAGACACGCTCGAAAACCTTGGTGCCCAGGTGTTTGCCAGCGACTCTTTACCGAAGGACGATACTCATTACCAACTAAAAGAGGTGGATGCCTTTATTGCCGAGCAAGACTGTTTGATTTCGTCGCCTTTTTATCAAGCTATTCAAAATGGCCAAGCCGATGAGTTACCGCAAGTTATTTTACTCACAGCGCCAGGTGAAGAGCTGCAAATTAAGTATCGCGACAAAGCCGTTGTTCAGCTTACTAAACCCGTAGCGGTAACCGACTTGTTAAAGCTACTCACGGGGTCAAAGCACCGCAAACACGCAGATAAACCAGAAGACGTCGAGCAACAAATCTCACGCTTGATCATTGAAAAAATCAGTGGTGCTAATGTGCTTATCGTCGATGACAACGAAACCAACTTAGCCATTGCAAAAGGAGCCTTAGAGACTTTACCTATCACCATAAAAACCGCCAGTAATGGGCTGGAGGCAGTCGATAAGCTAAAAAACATGGCGGCCAATGCAGACCCTTGCCACTGTGTCTTAATGGATTGCCAAATGCCAATATTGTCTGGCTACGATGCCACCCACCGGATCCGCAACGGCAAAGCTGGCAGTGACCATGAAAACGTCGCCGTGGTTGCCATGACCGCCAGTGCCATGTCGGGAGAGCGGGAAAAATGCATCGCCAGTGGTATGGATCATTACATCACTAAGCCCATCGACTTCAACGAAGTACAGCGAGTGGTCACCGAGTATTTAGCGAAAAATTACACCGCAACGCAACAGCCCAAGGCGGCGTCCACCAGTGTTGCTAGTGACGAGCTCGCTGCTGCGGTGGCGTGGGATAAACAAAGTGCACTACAGCGCTTGCGCGGTAAAACCGAGTTATTCAAACAAATTTGTCAGTTATTTGTAGACCGAGTACCGGAAAAAATTACCGAGTTAGAGACGGCCATGAACGCAGAGTCGTATGATGATCTGCGTAAAGCGGCCCATGCCCTAAAAGGCATGTGCTCGGATATTGGCGCTACTCAAGTGGCAAAGGTATTACAAGACATTGAAACTGGGGCGACCAAAGACATTGATGTTCAAGCGCTAACCGACTTGCAAATACAAGCGGTTAACTTGCTGTGGCAGTTACGAGAGATAGTGGAGCACTATATTCAGCAATAACGTCACTGAGTAACTTATCGCTGGCGGATGCGCCCTAGGAGCTGAAGTTAGGGGTAGGTTATTCATACCATTGTTGTTTTTCTAGCCAAAAAGCCTGGCCAAAGCCGCCAATATAGCGCACTCGCTGCACCGTTAAACGCCAAATATGAAAGTCAGCCAACTCGGCGTACTGCGCCGCTTTTGGGTGTTGCTCAACAAATTCAGAGATAAGTGTTTGGCTGCTGTCGCGGGTGAGTTTTTCAGCGTTTGCCATTACGGTGACGCGCGGGTTTTCGGCATCATCTTGCTGTTGTTGGTTAAGGATCATAAACGACAGCTGCGGATGCTTAGCTAAGTTTTTACTGTGCTGGGCAATATCGCTAATGAATAAATAAAAATGGTTATCCTCACCATAGAGGTACTGTGCGACCGATGCGAAGGGAAAATCTTTTCTATTATTGGATAGAGTTGATAAAAATAGGCTGTTATGGCTTGCGCAGAGGCTTTGCGCTTGTTGTAACGCGGCTTTTCGCATCAGTAAAATCCTTGATTTGCAATGGAGCGGTTGTAATAAATACTCTACTGAAATTGTAACCCGTGGCAGCACAAAGCAAAAGTACAATAAAAACTAAGCTAAACCATGAGATACGACTACTATTAAAATAAGGAACAGCGGGGAAATTTAGAGTAATTACTTGGTTTTTAAGTCAATTTGTAACATAGTTTATTTACTCAACAGTGAGCAATACCATTATGCTAAGTAAACTAACAATAAAACAAAAAATTACTTTAGGCTTTAGTGCCTTAGGCATGCTGCTAGTGTTGGCATGCGTGCTAGCTTATGCCGCATTGGCGCAAATTCAAGCGGCAAACCAAAATATGGCGCAGGTAACCCTGCCTATTCAACGGGGTGCCGATGAGCTGCAACTGGAACAAGTTAAATTAAGTAAGTTGATTTCACAAGCATTCACTTACGATGACGCCCAGCAAATCCAACAGGCCCAAGAAAAATTTCGTCGTCAGCAGCAACTCTACCAGGCAAAACAGCAACAACTGGTGGGCTTAACGTCCAATATGCCGCAAATCTCTCAACAATTGCAGCAAACCTTTGCCGTAGGGGAGCAGCTCAGTGACGCGGCGCAACAAATGCTGCAAGCAAAAGCCAATGCGGTGACCGAGCTGCAAGCCATTCAGTCACAGTTTCAAGCGCTACAGCAAGTCAAAACTCAGGCCAGTAATGCCATGCTTGATATCGAGTTGCTCGAGACCGATCAGGCACGGCAGCTAGAGGAAATGGTTGGCACCGGCATTCGCATTGATGACATGCTCTTTACTTTAGAAAACAACAGTAAGCAAATCGCCAGCTTAAACCTAGAGCAAATTGAATTACACCAGCAAGACATGTTGTTTTTACTGGATAACATTAAAACCAACATGGCCTTTCTTGAGCGCCAAACCTATGGCATTGATGCCGATGAATTATTAACGCAATTTAATCAAGCCATGAGCGAGCTTAATCGTTTGTTGCGGGAACCCGGCTCTTTGTATCGTGCTGTGGAAAGTAAGTTACAGCAACAACAGCGAGCAGCAAATATGTACCGCCAAGCTGAGCAGCAAGCGCAAACGGTGATCAATCAGCTAGAGAAAGTGCAGCAGCAAGCAAACTCGACGTTTAACACATCGCAACAGTACACTGATACCTTGATCGCTCGGGCGCAAAATATGGCGATTATTTTAGTGGTGATCTTCTTTGCCCTCGGGGCATTTATCTCGGTGTCTACCAGTAGAGCTATGCTGGGGCCATTGGCGGCGGTGAATAAAATGCTTAAATACTTGGCAGCAGGAGACTTTTCTCGCTCAATGGCCAAGCGCCATGAGGATGAGTTTGGTCAGCTAATCGATAACATTAACCAAGTGAAAGATAACTTGCGGGGGTTGTTAGAAGCGGTTAATCATCAAGTACATGAACTAGAAAGTTTGTCTGAAGATTCGTTAGCCGAGAGCAAGCAAGTAGCGAGCAATGCCAACCAACAAATGCAGCGGCTGCAAAGCGCCAACCAATTAGCACAAGACATTGCTAGCAGTGCGGTGTCGGTGTCAGAGCGTTCAGCAGAAAGTTTAACCAGTATCCACAGCGCCAATCAGCACAAATCTTCGGCCAGTGAGTTTACCCAAAATAATAAGCAGCATATTCTGTCGTTAAGCACCCGTATGTCTGATGCGGTTGACTCAATGACGAAGTTGACCAACCACAGCGAAAGTATTGGCAGTATTTTAGATACTATTTCTGCCATTGCTGAGCAAACCAACTTATTAGCACTCAACGCCGCGATTGAGGCGGCACGAGCGGGCGAGCAGGGCAGAGGCTTTGCCGTGGTGGCCGATGAGGTGAGAACCTTGGCGTCACGGACGCAACAGTCCACCAACGAAATTAACGAGAAAATAGCCGCACTGCGTCAAGATACCCAGCAGGCCTCAGAGGCGATAAACCAAGGACAGCAAGACGTGGAGTTATGCGTTGCACAAAGCGAGTCGTTGTCACAAGCAATGGAAGAAATTGCTTCTGCCTTAACCCAGGTGACTGAGTTGAGTGAGCAGGTGCATCAGGCCGCAGACACTCAAGCGACGGATTGTCAGCAAATTGAGCAGGCGATGGTTGAAGCGGAGCACACCGCGGATGATAACGCCAAAGCAATGCAAAATCTCGCCAAAGGCAGCGAGTCATTGAGCCGCTTTTCGCACCAGTTAGCCACCTTAGTAGAGCGTTTTAAATTGTAGTCGCTTTGAGCTTTATGAGTAAAGGTTGCGCTCTTAGCAGGGCAACCTTTGTTGTTGCTCAAGGGATTAAGCGGCCATGCTTAGTGGCTATTTTTCTGGCGTTAGAAAGTCCTCAAAAAACCAAGCTGCAAAGGCATGGCGGCCATCGACTTGGGCTTTGCTGTATATATTCGATGCTTGTTGACGCACGGTTTTTTCTTTGGTGTCGCGCACGGCGCTGATCTCGCGAAAGCTCAACCCTTTTAAAAGTAACATGGCGACCTGCTGCTCGCTTTGGCTAAGTTGCCAAGCGTGAAACTGCTGATAGATAAGTTCACTGTATTGGCTACGAGCCGCTCTCATTTGGCTCGATATATGCTCAAGCTCGGTATCGGTGCGAGCTAATTCCAGCTTTAGTTTTTCAATATGCTGAGTACGGCGCTTAATTTCAATAATTAAGAACACAAACCCCACCGCAGAGGCAAACACAATTAAGCTTTCTTCAATGATGTGCCAGGTCGGTACCCCTAAAGAGATGTCAGTGATGACATCAAAGAAATTAAGCACCATGATGATGCCAAGTAAGATTGCAATAAAAATATCTTTCATTTTATTTCAATAGGTTAGTTTTAATTATGGGACATGTGTCTAAGCCGAAACACGCCTTTGCCCGATGCCACCTGTGATAAGACCTGCCATAGTTTACCCTGATTTTGACCAGGTTGTCGCCACTTTGCGGCACGATTAATTAGGTTGGACATATGCGTCAGTTCCATTTTTCTTTTTGCCAGTTTTTAGCTTGTTTTCCTGTTGCTGTTATTTTCAGTATCAACATCGCCATTGCCGAAGAATCTATCGCGTTGTCGGCGCTGGGTCAGTACCCAAAGCAATTTAGTCAAGTTATGGCCGTTAAACAAGTGAAAGCTAGGGCGGTCAGCGGTTTTGTTACCACTAGGCCAGGTTCGACTTATCAAGTCGTTTTGCCATTTACGCCACAACAAACCCAGTTCCTCCCTGTTGCCGGGCAGCAGGTAAAGCAGGGTCAAGCGGTAGCCTATCTTGATGGGCTGGATGTTCAGCACTTTTTCAAGCAACTTGAAGCGGCGAAAACCGTTTATTTAGAGTCCGCGAAACACCTGCAAAACATTCAACATTATGCTGATAGCCAAACCTTAAAGCGCGGCGAGTGGTTAGCGGTAAACAAGCGTCACCTTGAAGCAAAGTTACATTATGAGCATTTATCTCACATCAATGAATTGCTCACTATTACTGAGCAGGGGCAAGTGCAGATATTAAGTCCCAAAACTGGGGTAATAAGTATCAACACCACATCGTCATCAGCGCTATTTTCGGTGGTGGCAAACAGTGACATTGTGGTGAGAGCACAGCTTCCCACATCCCAAGCAAATACTCTAGAGTCAGTGGTCAATCTAACGGGAGGGTGTGATTTGCAACTAATAGCCGTTGAGCAGGTTGTACAAGACTTTCATCAAACGGTGTGGTTAACAGCTCAGACACCATGTAAATTGCGGCTTGGACAGCAATTGATGCTACAGCCTGTGGTGACAATGCCCGGATACCTAGTGCCTATTACTGCTGTGTTCGAGCTAAATGATAGCAATTATGTGGCTATCAAACGAGGACAAAGGTTGAATTTGGTGGCAGTAACAATTACGGCAAAGCAAGGGCCGCATTACGTGGTAAACAGTAATGAGCCACTACTCGATGCATCTGTACTAAGCAGTTCCGTGAGTATAGCTCAAGGCCTATTCCTCGGCTTAGGGGAGTAACTATGTTTGATTTCTTCATCCGCTTTTCACTGATGCAGCGAGTATTTGTTTCACTACTTACTTTACTCGTTATTGGTATAGGTATCCGGTCATGGCTAAACTTACCTATTGATGCTTTTCCTGATATCGCACCGACCCAAGTTAAGGTGGTGTTGAAAGCACCAGGAATGACGACTTCTGAAATAGAAACGCAAGTTACTCGAGTAGTGGAAACTGAGTTACTAGGGATCCCGTCACAACAAACATTGCGTTCCACCACAAAATACGCCATTACGGATATCACCATCGATTTTGTTGCCGGCACTGATATTTATTGGGCAAGGCAACAGGTGAATGAGCGAATTTTGGCGCTTTTTCCCAGCCTACCGGAAAACGTAACCGGTGGTGTAGCACCAATGAGTACGCCGCTAAGTGAAATGTTTATGTTCACAGTAACCAATGACGCCCTCTCTTTGCAACAGCGTCGTGAGTTACTTGATTGGCAGATCCGACCTGCACTTCGCAGTGTTGCTGGGGTGGCTGATGTGAACAGCCTCGGTGGCTATGTGAAAACATACGAGGTCTCCCCAAAATCTCAAGCTATGCAAGCGCTTAATGTGTCGCTTGCAGAAATCGAAGCGGCGATTGTTGAACATAATATCAATGGTGGTTTGGGGCGTATTAACAAAGGCAGCGATAGCATAGTGGTGCGAACTCAGGGTAAGTTGAGTGAGCTTGAAGATCTGAAGCAATTATTGATCCGCTCGGATAGTCGTGGCTCTGTCTTTTTAACTGACGTGGCTACGGTTAATTTTGGTCATTTGCGTCGTTATGGTGCGGTGAGCAAAGATGGTGAGGAAGCGGTTCAAGGGTTAGTTATCGCGCTAAAAGGCGCGAATACGGATGCTGTGGTGGCTGCGGTTAAAGCCAAGTTAAAGCAGCTAGCACCAAGCTTGCCCAAGGGAACTCATATTAATGTTTTCTATGATAGGTCTATTCTTATTAAAAAAGCCGTCAATACCATCACCAATGCATTATTCCAGGCGATTATCTTGGTGATGATACTGCTGGCGGTCTTTCTGGGCAATATCCGAGCTGCTTTGGTGGTTTCCCTCTCATTACCGCTGGCTGCACTGGCCACTTTTATACTCATGGACTTCTTTTCGATTTCTGCCAATTTAATGAGTCTAGGAGGACTGGTTATTGCCATTGGTATGTTGGTAGATGCTTCGGTGGTGGTAGTGGAAAATACCGTTAATCATTTATCACAGCAGCAAAAATTACCACGTTTGCATATTATTTATCGAGCGGCAAAAGAAGTGGCTACGCCAACCATTTCTGGCACCTTTATCGTGATTATTGTTTTTGCTCCACTGCTCACGCTGCAGGGTCTTGAAGGTAAACTGTTTTCTCCCGTAGCGCTTACCATTGTATTTGCCATGATCGCTGCACTTATAATGGCATTCACTGTGATCCCGATGTTGGCCTCTATCCTGCTTTATAAAGAGATAGGAGCAGAACCGAAATTTATCACCCGTTTGCAATCGTTTTACTATCACACTCTTCGTATTGCGATACCTAAAGCTCGGTTACTGACTGTCATTGCCATGACATGTTTAGGAGGCAGTCTATGGCTCTTTGGTGGGTTAGGAAAAAGCTTTATGCCGACCTTAGATGAAGGCGACATAATCGTGCAGCTGGAAAAGTCGCCAGCTATTAATTTATCGGCGTCAACTAAGATAGACACGGCCATAGAAAGTGCCTTGTTGGCACGTATACCTGAAGTGCTGCAAGTGGTTGCTAGAACGGGCTCTGATGAGTTAGGCCTAGACCCAATGAGCCTTAATGAAACGGATGTTTTTATGGAGTTAAAGCCCCAAGATGAGTGGCGCTTCGATAGTAAGCGCCGTTTAATCTCAGAGATCCGCACAGTATTAAATGATTACCCTGGTATCAATATTAACTTTACCCAACCCATTCAGATGCGAGTCTCTGAAATGCTCACCGGTGGCACAGGCGATGTGGCGATTAAGGTATTCGGTAACGATGTGATGCAGTTGACAAAGTTGGCGGCTCACATTGAACAACAAGTGACTGCAACTACTGGAAGTAAAGATACTCAAACGGCCTTGGTTGCCGGAGGAAAGTACCTCAGTATTAAACTCAAGCCTGAAGTGGCTGCCCGGCTCGGTCTTTCTGTGGTTCAGCTCAGTGATTACTTAAAACCTTTTATTGAGGGTCGTGTGATCTCCCAAGTGACTCATGCTAATAAATCAACGGACATTTTACTTGCCAGCTCGTCGCTGCCTGAGCGACAGCAGATCCAATCCGTGGCTGAGCTTAGCTCCTTGCCCGTGTTATTACCGAACGGCAAGTTGGTACCTTTAGAAAATCTTGCGGAAATTAGCGTGAAACATGAACCCTTATTGATTGAGCGTGAGAATGCTCAGCGCTTCGTAGCCATTAGTACCAATGTCTCGGGCCGTGATGTGGTTGGTTTTGTTGCAGAGCTTCAGCAGCGTATTGGTGAGCAAATACTTATCCCCAGTGGTTATCGAATCGAGTATGGTGGTGAATTTGAGAATCAGCAGCGTGCCATGAATAACTTGATGGTCGTGATCCCTGTCGCCTTGCTGTTAATATTTGTTATTTTATTCAGCACTTTCCGCTCGTTAAGGCTAGCGGTTTTAATCTTGGCCAACATACCTTTTGCTTTGATGGGCGGGATCTTTGCGTTATTTATAACTGCGCAATATCTATCCATTCCAGCTTCAATTGGTTTTATCGCACTACTGGGTGTCGCGGTGTTGAATGGGGTGGTGATGGTGAGCTACTTTGAGCAAAGTAAATCTCACTACACATGTATTCAAAGCAGAGTATTGCATGGAGCTAAAAGACGCTTGCGGCCTGTGTTGATGACCGCTACAACTGCTATGTTTGGCTTATTGCCTCTAGCGTTCGCTGTGGGCCCTGGAGCCGAAATCCAAAAACCATTGGCCATAGTGGTTATTGGTGGTCTCATTACCTCTACCGTTACCACTTTGTATTTATTGCCTATTTTCTATCAACTCGTGGAGCAGTCTCGTGTCAGAGCAAAATATTCAGTTTAATTTTGTTGTGAATCTATCACAACAAGAACGAGTGATTGATCACTTAATGACTTATGAAACGATCTCAGGGTTTAGTATCGTGCCTATAAAGGGCTTTTCAAAATACCACAGTAGTTTCGATATTGCAGAGCAAGTAAAAGGGTACCGCCAGCAGGCGTCATTTCAAGTGATTGTATCAAGTGTTGAGCTAGCGCAATTAAAAGCCAGCTTGGCAAGGTTATTATCAAACCAAAGGGTGAGATATTGGTGTGTGATAGTAAACGACACCGGTCACCTTAATAACGAGGAGATAGCTGATGAGCAATGAAAAAATAGCGGTGTATGTTTGGAGTAAAAAGATCCGGGTGTTCCATTGGCTTAACGTGATTGCTATAACACTGCTGCTTGTTATTGGCATTATGATTCTGAATGCTAAGCTGCTTGGTGTCAGCAGTGACGGAAAAGTATTACTGAAGACAGTGCATGTGCTGGTGGGCTATGTGTTTGTGGCCAACCTACTGGTCAGGCTGTTATTTGGCTTAATAGGTAAAGGCTACGAACGCTTTAGTAAAACCTTGCCATTTTTTTCAGGGTTTACCGCCGAGTTGCACGCCTTTAAAAAAGACCCTGAGCGGGCGTATCAAGGCCATAACCCTTTGGGCAAACTTATGGTAGGGGCACTGTTTTTATTGCTGACCGTCCAAGCCACATCAGGATTAGTATTGGCGGGGACGGATATTTATTACCCGCCTTTTGGCGATTACTTTGCTCACAGTGTTGCGCTAGATAAAACGCAGGTTGACTTGATTAAGCCCTATTCCAAGGACAATGTTGACCCTGAGGAATATCAAGCAATGCGAACGTTCCGAAGTCCTTTTATCACTTTGCATGTATACACTTTCTATGCCTTATTAGTGCTGATCCCCTTGCATATCATTGGCGTGGTGATCGCGGAGAAACGCCAGCGCAGTGCCTTAGTGTCGGCAATGATCAATGGCGTTAAGTATTTGCCGAAAGACCGTCATCGCCACTAGCAATGCCGGCAATAATGGTTTGGCATTGCGATAAGTTCATAAATTTCGGAACCGGGTAGTCGGGATGAGCCTCGTTCAAAGCATGCTGCGCCAGCAGGGTAACGTCTTGCGGCTGTATCTCTGGCAGGGTTCGAACGATTTTAAGCTCAGTTAACAAGGTGTCGATGTGCGCTAGCAAAGCCTCAGCACGTTGGCGTTGGGGAGCATTGGTTGAGCCAATATGGCAATGATCTGCGATGGCAGCCAAGGTGGGGTGGATAGCATCCCCATACCAATGTAAAACTGGCAACAGCAACACCGCATTGGCTAAGCCATGAGGAGTACCGTACTGGGCACTGAGTTGGTGCGAAATAGCATGGACGTAACCCACCGAGGTACGAGTAAAAGCTTGGCCTGCATAATGTGACGCTAATAACAGTTCCTCAGCCGCGTGTTCATCTTGGCTATCTGTCATTGCTTTGGGTAGGTAAGTAAAAATGGCTTGGCATGCACTGAGCGCACGAGCGCGACTAAAAGACAAGCAGTTGATGCTCAGCAAAGCTTCGATAGCATGGGTGAGGGCGTCTATTGCGGTGGTGGCTTTAATCTGCGCTGGCATACTGAGAGTCAGTTCTGGTAGCAATACGGCATGGTGGGGCACTAAACAAAAATCAGTGGCAGCGTATTTTTCAGCAACATCAGGGTCGTTGACCACAGCGGCGACGGTGGTTTCTGAGCCGGTACCTGCGGTGGTAGGAATGGCGATATTAGCAGGAAGGCGCTTTATCACTTTAAACAACCCTTTAAGCTGTTTTACGGATTTGTTGGGCTTTACTACTCGTGCGCCAATGAGCTTTGCGCAATCCATCACCGAACCGCCGCCTAACGCGATAATGGCACGGCAATGGTGTTGCTGGTATACACTCAGACCAGACTCGACATTATCTATGGTTGGGTTAGGCAGCACTTGGTTGAAGTAAACGGCGTTAAGGTTGCCGTGTTGCAGCGCTTCATCCACGACTTTATGCAAGGCTAAACGCATTAATACCTCGTCGGTAACCACTAATACCTTATCGCCATGGCTAAGCCCTAAGTTGGCAATGGCCAAAGCTAACCCTTTACGACCGCGATAAAGCTGGGGGTTGGGGATCCCCACCACAATCACAATCATTTTTAAGAGCCAATGGTAAATACGGTAAAGCCAAGTCATAGTCTATATTTTGTTATTATAATCAGCAGCAAGCTACTTTCCTGAAAACTCTACTGTAGCCAGCTTTTGATTGATTTAGCAAACCTTTATTACTGTAATGGACCGAGTTATTGGCAATCCAACAGATTTTCTTGCTGCGGTAAGACACGCTGGGCCGCTTGCCTTAGGTGTTTAACATAGTCTTCAGGGGCACTGGGGTGGGCGGTTAAATATAAGGTTTTACTTAATGTTGGCGCCACCAATACTTTTCGCCAAGAGTGGGTAACGCCCATGCTACTGGCAAGCTGCTCAACAAAGCGTTGCGCACCGAAAATAAAATCAATGCGTTGACGCTGCATAAGCTCGCCAGCTTGACTGAGACTGGAAACGCTCAGTAAGTTGTCATCGGGCTCAAAACCACGCTCAAGCAGAAATTGTTCTGAGGGTTGATTAGCCGCCACTGCCACCGTATGGCGCTTAATTTTATTGAGGTGCCAGTCTTGTTCCTCAAGGTCGAGCTCAGGGCGGATAAAAAAAGCAATATGCATTTCACACAAGGGAGTAAGCCAAATATAGCTTTGCTCGCGTGCTTCGGTGCGGGCCAAGGAATAAAGTAAGGCATAGCGAGATTGCTCAGCAAATCGTTGTGCCCGTGACCAAGGTAGCATAAAAATCTGGTAGTTGAGCTGGGCTTCCCACATGATTAAGCGCACTATATCGGTGGCGTAGCCAGCAATGGCGCCGTTTTGCTGCTTGGTTTGATAAGGGGGAAAATGCTCAGTGTAGATATCAACTTTGCTAGGCATCGCAGCAAAGGCGCTAAACACCGACAATATCCCTATTACGCACCCCATGAAGTAACGCATAACTCACTCCTAAGGTCGTTTTTATCAGTATAACCTAAATGTTCTGCGTTGGCTTGTCGAGATAATCGTACTGGAGTGGTGCACAGTGGTCATTAGCCGCTATGGTTGGTCAAGGCTTGATGTTGCAAGCCTTGACCAGGTTTATTGGTCAGCGCTGTTTATTCCAATATCAAGGCTTGTAGCCCTTGCTCTGAGACCACAACTAAATAGGAGCGATCAAAAGAAGCTTGGCATAAGCTTAGTGGCTCGCCTTCCAGTAAAATATCGCTATTGCAATCATCAATCCGGTACCAGCCACTTACCTGACCTTGATTAAAATGGTGGGTGTCACCGTTAATGCTTAGGGTCATGTCTGCGGCAGCTAAAATACGCATACTAAAGACACTGTCTTGATCATTGCGCTGGCGTTCAACCACGGCAATATCCAGGGTGTCACGGTTATTTTGTTGCACAACAAAGTGGTAATCTTGGTCGTGACTGACTTTAAATTTACGTCGCTCAGATAACCCCAGCTGATTAACCGATTTGGCAAAAAAGCTGATTTCACGATTAACATTGTGCTCATGACTAATACGGCTGGGCTCCATTCCTGCAGCAAGCACTTTTACACGGTACTTATCATTGGCAACGTTTCTTTCGTCACCATCGATCTCTGTATTGGCCATATGAAATGCGATTTCATACTGACTGGCATTCACCAAGTTGTATTGGTTTTTGTTGATGCTGGAGCCAAAGTTGGCGGTCTCAATGTCCTCGGAGGAGCAGGCGGTGAGTATCATTGCCAAGGGCAGGGCTAGGGCGTTACGGTAGGTCATGAAATTCTCCTTAAATCAATCTTACGGTGGTCAGGCATAGCGATAGACCTGCAAATACGGCCACTGCACGGTCTTATTGGTTGCAAGTTAGAATACAAGAGCAAGGTGTTTTTAAATGCACTGATATTGTGTGGATCTGTTTAAAACTGTAAGCACTTTGCAAAAGTACCATCATGGGGGGCAGTAAAAATTCAACTATTTGATTTTAAATGTAATTCGGTTTACTTTAGCTTGCAGATGCAATTACTTGTAGCGATCATAAGCCGATAGGGATCAATATGATAATAATAAATGGATTAACTAAGCGTTTTGGTGACTTAGTGTTGTTCGAGCACTACTCAAGGCAATTCAGCGGCGGAAAAGTGTGCATTACCGCTGATAATGGTACCGGTAAGACTACCTTACTCAGTATGATTGCCGGGCTCGATGAGCCATGCCAAGGAGAAATAGTGCTGCAGCACACACGCGCTGTTAAGCGTCATCATCTGGTTGCGTTAGCTTCTGATTGTATTCCATTCCCTGAGTTTCTTAGTGCTCGCGATCTACTGATGCTGTGTGTTAAGGCATGGCAATGCCAATTTCCTGAACACTTCATTGCTGGCTTTCACTTCTCACCCTTTCTTGATACCACTTATGCCGACTTGTCTTCCGGCAATAAAAAGAAGCTACAATTGATCAATGCCTTAATGCGACAAACGCCATACCTTTTATTAGACGAGCCCACTGCCACATTGGACCACGGGGCAGTGCAGTTCTTATTTGATGTGCTGAACCAATACCCAGGGGAAATGATTATTACCAGCCATGAACCTGAGCCATTTTTAGCGGCTGGTTTTACCTTAGTACCTTTATTTGCAGAGGCGTAACGCGGATGTGGCGTTATTATTTATATCGCAAAGACAGCTTATTTTTGTCTTTGCGGCAGCTTCTACTGCAACTTTCTCAGTTTGGTCTAATGATAGGCTTGTTGTTTCAAGCGTATGTAGTGGGGCTGGTGGCTGCACTTTTTCTAGCCCTTGGACGACTGGTCGCCAGTGATAATCCTAGCACACAAGTAAACGTAGCCATTATGTTACTGCTGGCGCAAAGCTTACTGTTTTTGCAACTGCGCCATGGTATTTTAGACAGTGCTCACCGTCGCTATCACATTACCATTCTCGCCAATAGCTGGCATCAAAAAGTGGCAGACGTCGCCGCGCTGTTGGCAACTCACGTGTTATTGCATATGTCTCTAGTCCTGGGGGTTGCCATTGGTTACGAGCACTTTATTCAAGCTTGGCCGTTGTGGGTATTTGCGGCGAGCCAGTTAATCGTTGCCTTAGCGTGTGTGTATCGACCATTGGCAACTTTCATTGCGTTATTTGCTTCTTTGTTGTTGAGTATAGTAGTCCATGATCTCGGTTATTTTTTACTGCTCGTCAATATTCTGGTGTTGCTGGCAAACCGTTTTTTACCTCCAGAAATAACGCTGAGTGTCTCTGTGAGTGGTCTTTGCTCGTTCTGGCTAAGCTATGCGGCGAATCACTACTTTGTGATGCTGTGGCGGGCGGTATTGAGTTTATTGGTAATTTGGTTTGGGGTCATTATAAATGCCGAGCGTGCAGACTTAATCGCTCACTACATTCCCGGCTTAATGAGTTTGAATTTACTCTGCTGGGCCAGTTTGGGCTTAGATCTACGGCCTCAAGTGACGCAAAGAAGCGCGTTTTGGCAAAGCATTAATCGACTCAAACAAGCTCGGCTTAGCCTTTGGCTTATCTTACTGACGACTGCTGTGCTTTTTACCACGCCGGTGTATTTACTCACACCGCCAAGTCTGAGCCATCTTCTGCCTTTTTTATTCCTACCGGTAATGATATTGGCAGCCTTAAAGAGCCCGCGACAGCTAGCCGTGGCATGGCTAAGCACCTTGGTGGTGTGCTATACCGTGCTGCTTAATCTGTAATGGCGGTATTGGGGAGCAGGGTTAACTTTTTAATGTCGCCCTCGACACTTTCCATTTTGGCTATTAATAGGTTACCTAATGGGTCAATATCATAATGCCAGATAAGGTGGCCTGTTTTCTGCAGTGTAGGGGCTTGGTTGCCGCTTAGCGCTAGCCGCCAAATATAATCTTGTTGCGACCAGGTCGACTGCCAATACACTTGGTTACCACGGATCCTAAGATTACTAAACTGATTGGCTTGCTGTGGTGTCAGTGTGTGGCGGTTTAGCGTCGACTCCGCCGCACTCAGGACTGTGGTTGATTCCAGTAGTTGATTGTCTTGTAATAAAAACCAGGTTTGCCGCTGCGGGTGATAAAATACTGACTGGGCATTAACACTCTGGCTACTGACTAAGGCTCCAGAGAGACTATATTGATTCAGTGTGTTGCCATCAAAGGCCCAGAGGGTTTGTTCGTCAATCCAGCCCATACTGACAACGGCATGTTCAAGCTGGCTATCAAACTGTTGCAGTGGCCGTTTTCTATCGTAAACCACAAGCTTGCTGTCGCGATTTGAAGCGAGGTAATTCAGTGCCGGACTCCACTGTAAGAAATGGACGTACTCGTTACCTTGATGAAATGACAACTGACTGATTTGGTCGTTGCGGTACAAATACACCTCACACACACCACTGCGCCGAGACATAAAGGCGGTCTCACCCAGTTTGTTGGTTAACGGTAAGTAGTCAATGCTCGAACTGGAAAACAGCGGCAGGTTGTCTCGGTCTTTAATATTCACTTGAAAACTTTCTAGAGCAGCGAAGATATCGCCATTTTCATCGCTAGAGAAGCTGGTAAACAGTCCCAGCTCTGTGGTTTTCACACTTTGACTACTGCCATCAAGGTAATATCGTTGTAACTGTCCATGTTGGCTGGCCAATATGCTTTGGTGGTGAGTGTCGAATGCCACTGAGGTCACCGGTTTTTGCCATTGCAAGGCAATGCTGCCATCTAATTGCTGTAAACGACTTTGGCGCGACTGGGTTTGCACCAAATAATAGACTTTATTGCCCCAACCACGAATGGCCATTTTCAGCTGCTCACCACGCGCTAGCTGCAATGGCAGTTTTACCAGTTGTTGGCTATTAAGGCGATAAATATACGCTGTGCGGGCTTTATTTGGGCCATACACCAGTATTAGTTCTTCGTCGTTTTGCCACACCGGCTTTACCCCAAGCTCGCAGCGAAATAGGCGAGAGCTATGGTAAAACTGACCAGCTGCGGTCATCACGTGAAGCTGACAGCCATTGCCTTGATATTGCCAAAAGGCCAGTTTATCGGCGCTTGGGCTCCAGCTGGGAGCCGCCACACGAGTATCAAATTGGTGGCTGCGCAATTTATCGCCTTGTTTATTGGCAATGACGAGCTGAGTAAAGTCCTTAACATAAGCTAATAAGTTTTGCCTTTGGTGGGCATCAACATCAAACTCCAACCCCAACTCATGACTTAAGTTGCTGGTTTGGTATTGCAGCATTGGTTTCTCTGCAGGAGCAGTATTGAAATAGGCAATAGCACCAAAACACAGCAGTGCCATCATGGTGGTTGCTAATATCATAAGGCCATTCTTTTTGCTACTTGGTGGCGCTGAGGAGGAGCCGGTTTCCAGTGGTGCGGCTTGTGACTTAAGTGGGGCAATAAACTGATAGCCCTTTTTTGGAATAGTCTTGATGTACAGTGCTGAGCGAGGATTATCCTCAAGCACTTTGCGTAATTTAGTAATTAACTGATATAGGCTGTTGGGATCAACAATGGTATCTGGCCAGATCTGCTCGCATAACCAGTACTTATTTAACACTTGCTGCGAGTGGCTTAGTAACAGCAGCAGTAGCCGAGCACTTTGCGGCTCTAGTTTTATTACCTTTCCACAGGTTGAAGTCAAGGTATCCTGGTCACTGTCAAACTGCCACTGACCGAAGAAATAGTGTGATTGCTGCACTGCCATAATTGATTCAAGTTTACCTTTAGTGCGTTTAAGTTAGCTTTTATTCAGATTAAGTCAATGTTTATAAAGGTTAAATCAGGTTTATTCAGAAAAAATTCAGATCTTTTCAGAGTATTTTTTGTTGCAATGGCTGACATCGATACAAAGGAAACAGCAAGATGAAAAATAGTCACATACTCTGGTTGGGTCTCAGCGGTGCAGTAATAAGCCAGGGCGCCCTTGCCAGTAACATTGTCATTGATGGTCAACTTACAGAGCCACAATGGCGCTCAGCAACACAGTTTGAGAACTTTTATCAAGTGGTGCCTGTCACCCTAAATAACGCGAACCATAAGGTTAAGGCTTGGGCTTTTGCCGGTAAAGATGGGGTGTATATTGGCATCAAAAATTTGCAAGCGAAAGGCCAGCGTAAGCGTCAGTTTAATATTCACGACCGCTTTATGCAGGCGGATTTTAATCGCGTGGTGGTGGATTTTTCCGGCGATGGCAGTAGTGCTTATCAGTTCTCGGTCACTCTAGGTGGCGGCTCGCAAGACGCGGTACTGACTTCTAACCTAAAAGCGGATTATGATTGGGATGGTGAGTGGCTGTTTGCTAACCACATTCGCGATGACCATTGGACCACCGAAATGATGATCCCTTGGCACACGGTTTCTTTTCAACCTGGAGATGATGAAGCGTTAGCAGAGCTGGCCATTTCAATTCAGCTGTATGAATTAAAGAACAACTTTATTTATGCCAACCACCAAGACACTACTGCCGACAGTGACTTTTTCTTAACTATGCCAAGGATCTCAGCAGCCATTGGGCAGCAGTCGCAACTCACTTTTATCCCTTATTTTAGTCAGCAAGCACAATTTGCTCCGGTTTCGACGTCGAGTTCCCAGCAGCAGCATCAGTCTGACGTAGGCTTTGATTTGTTTTATAAGCCTTCGCATCAACAAAAGCTGAGTTTGGCTGTTAATCCCGACTTTGGCCAAGTGGATATTGATGATGTCGATGTTAATTACTCTGCGGTAGAAACATTAAGAACCGATAAGCGGCCATTTTTCACCCAAGATATTAGCCTATTCGAGATACCTGTATTAGAGCACACCAAGCTTATCCACACGCGTAGGATTGGGGCTTTCAGTGACGACGGTGAGTTAGCCACTACCCCCATCGATGGCGCGTTACGGTTTGTTCACAAAGGAAAGTCGTTTCAGGCTGGTGGCTTTGCGGTCACAGAAAATGACTTTTCAGCAGACATTGGTAAGCGCTTTTTTGCCGGCAGAGCCAATTATCAAGCAAAGGCTTGGCAGGTAGGCGCACTGACGACCAAAACAGAGCGGCCATTTTTGCAGCGAAACGCCTTAAGTTATGCCCTTGACGGTCAATACCGCAGTAATTCTTGGTCCTTTGCGGGATCTTGGTTAAGAACGGATATAGATACGCCACAGAGACGTCAGCGTGGCAATGCCGTTTCGCTAGACTTAGCTTACCAGCTCTCGGATCAGACTAAGTTCGCGGCACGCTATTTTGATGTTGATGATGGCTTTGATAACCGTGATCTAGGTTATATTAAGCGCAACAATTGGCGTGTCGAGGAGCTTTATGGCGAGTACGCCAGTCATGGCCAAGGCGCTTGGGTAACGCGTTTAAAGCAGTCATTAACGTGGCGCCGTGAGCAGAATCAGTCAGGTCTTACCCGATTTAATAAGCAAGATTACTTAGCCCAGTTACTTTTGTACAACGGTGGTCAGCTGAATCTTCGGCTTGAGCGTCATATTCGCGGTATTGAGGATAATCTAGGCTGGCAAACTCAGGCCTTTGCCACCCCAGAGCGCTGGCAGTCGCGGGTGTTTTATCAAAGCCCATATATTGGCAGTTTTAGCTGGGCTGCCAGTGTGGAGTTTGACCAAGAAGGGCTATCGGGCCAAGCGCAACAATACGCTTTAGATTTAACGTGGATGCCACATTATAACTGGAACTTGAAACTCAGTAATTTTTATCGCGATGGCGATGGCTGGTTAGTGGCAAACCGCCACAACGTTATTAGTGAATATGATCGTCAAGAGTTTGCCAATAAATTGGAAATCAATGGCCGCATTACTGAACGACTTGAGCTGAGCGCCACCTTACAGTGGACCGTATTAGAAGCGGTAAGCCACTCAGTCTATGAGGTCACTGACAGCGGCTTAAACCCTATTGCCGTCGATACCAGCTTTGACGACCGCCGTCTTGCCAGTCAGTTGAAGTTACGTTACCGCATGGGCGCTTATTCCGATATTTTCTTAGTATACCAACGAGGTGGCAAAGACATAGTTGCCACTGGACAACAAGTAGGAAATCGAGACTGGTTTGGAGGAGCCGTGGATCTCTGGCAGCAGCCGCTGCAAGACTTATTAACTTTTAAAGTACGCTATCAGTTTTAATCCCAACCCCTGCATCATTTGCAGTCTGCCCAAAAGAAAAAAGGTCAGAGTTATCTGACCTTTATATCCACGCTGATACCATTATGACTTAATACTTGAACAATTTGAGGGATTAAATCTGACGCTAGCTGCGTTAAAAATTTTTTATTTAGAATAACTAAATAGCAAAATTTTTGTCTTGCTATCGACAAGATTTTCTCGCCTCAAAGTAGGCCACTTAATTAAGCACAATGGTATTATGCGCCAGTGACCGTTGGTCAGCTGGCTGCAAAACTGTTATGCCGCATCGGCTTTGCTTGACTCTTTGCTGCGAGCTTTGCCTGCGAGCAACTCTTCTGGGTCAAAGTCATCGACATTAATAACCGCTAAACGCTTAGCTTCAACCGCACTCAATTTCGCGGCTTCTTCATCACTAAGCACACCGGCTTCTAGCCCCATCGCAGCGACTTCATCAAGACGCATAAATGGCAGCTTTTTACCTGTACCACGGCAGACTTTTTCAAACAAAGGCTCCACCTCAAGAATGTCTTTCAGTGTTTGCTCTTGTTTACCAAGTAAGCAAAGCGGCTCATCTTTAAGATAGATATTGGCTGCTAAGCGCTCACGTGAGTCATTTGGTGTTTGTAGCATTTTGGCAATTTTATGCTCTAGCTTATCCGTAGGCTTACGTACTGGACGACCAAATGGGAACAGCAACACTTTTAACAGGCCGCGCAATGCTGCAGATGGCATATTGTTAATTAAGTCAGCCAGTGCACGTTGACATAGATACAAGTGCTCCTGACATGACCACTGCACAAACGGTAAGTCTTCTTTACGGCGACCTTCATCGTTGTAGCGCTTCAGCGTTGCAGAAACCAAATACAAGTAGCTTAGTAAGTCACCAAGACGAGCAGAGATACGCTCTTTACGTTTTAGTGAGCCACCAAATACCGCCATGCAAATATCTGACATCAGTGCTAATGAAGCACTGTAGCGCGCTGCATTACGATAGAAGACCGCGGTTTCGTCGTTGAATGGCACTTTGGTGAAGCGTGCGCCAGTCAGTGCTAGCCACTTAGTTCTGACCAAGTTTGAAATGGTAAAGCCAATATGACCCATCAGCGACTTGTCGAAGCTATCCAATGCTTCTTGCTTATCGGCAATCGAACACGCCTCTAGCTCAGCCAGTACAAATGGGTGACAACGAATTGCACCTTGACCGTAAATAATCATATTACGGGTAAGGATGTTGGCACCTTCTACCGTGATGGCAATTGGTGCACCTTGGTAACCACGGCCAACGTAGTTATTAGGGCCTAAACAAATACCTTTACCGCCGTGAATATCCATCGCATGAATGGTGGAAGCGCGCATTTGTTCAGTAAGGTGGTATTTCAAAATGGCCGACACCACTGAAGGTTTTTCACCTAAATCCACGGCGCCTGTAGACATAGTCACCGCAGCGTCTGAGCTGTAGGCGTAACCACCGAGTTTAGAAAGTGCTTCTTCAACCCCTTCCATTTTACCAATCGGTAATTTGAACTGACGACGAATACGGCTATAGGCACCACTGGCAATGGCCAAAGACTTAATGCCACCGGCAGAGTTTGACGGTAAGGTAATAACACGGCCCACAGACAAACACTCAACCAGCATACGCCAGCCTTGACCGGCCATTTTTTCACCACCGATGATAAAATCCAGTGGTACAAATACGTTTTCACCTTGAGTAGGGCCATTTTGGAATGGCACGTTTAGTGGGAAGTGGCGGCGGCCAATTTTAACCCCATCGGTGTCGGTAGGGATCAACGCACAGGTAATGCCGAGCTCTTCTTTATCACCTAAAAGGCCATCTGGATCGCGTAGCTTAAACGCCAAGCCAAGTACCGTAGCAACTGGGGCTAAAGTAATGTAGCGCTTGTTCCACGTTAGGTTAATACCTAACACTTCTTCGCCTTGCCACTGACCTTTACACACCACTCCAAAATCAGGAATAGAAGACGCATCCGACCCAGCTTCTGGTGAAGTTAGAGCAAAACATGGGATTTCGTCGCCATTTGCAAGGCGAGGTAAGTAATGATCTTTTTGTTCTTCAGTACCATAATGCTGCAGTAATTCGCCTGGGCCTAACGAGTTTGGCACCCCAACGATAGAAGAAAGCAGGGTTGATTTACTGGTTAGCTTTTGCAGCACACACGATTGCGCGTAAGCTGAGAATTCCAGACCACCATATTGCTTTTTAATGATCATGGCAAAGAACTTGTTGTCTTTTAAGTATTGCCATACTTCTTGAGGCAAGTCAGTAAGCTCATGGGTCGCTTCCCAATCATCTAACATGGCACAGACTTCTTCTACTGGGCCATCAAGAAACGCTTGCTCTTCGACACTTAAGCGAGGCTTTGGAAATTGATGAAGCTTATCCCAGTTTGGGTTACCACAGAACAAATCGGCTTCCCACCAAGTGGTACCAGCATCGATGGCCGACTTCTCTGTTTCTGACATGGTTGGCGTAACTTTTTTAAACGCTTTAAATGCCGGGGCAACAATGTATTGCTGACGTATGTTGGTTACAGAAAGAGGAATGGCGATGACCAAAAAGATCAGCCAAGAGATAATGCCAAAAGCACCCGCAAAGGTACCTACCAGCATGGTTGCAGCTGCAATGCCAAGAGCAGTATTCCAGCTTGCGCGATGGTAGCTGGCTGCACTGAGCAAAGCTAACAAAGCAAGAATGAATATTAGTGTCATGTTTTTCTTCCTTATAAGAGGTCTGACCACCTGGTTAGACTAGCTTGTTGACGCTGTTATTTCAAGCATCTTGAAGCGTTTGCGGTAAATTATTTGCATTGTTTTATGACAAAATATTTACCTTTAACCACAGGTCAAAAGAGTGCATAACGGCTTACTTATGATAAGTCTGGCTCATTAAGTCGGATCATTTTTGTTGCTGCTGCGCAAATAACCAGCAGGGTTTCATATTAGTGTAGCTGGCAACTGTGCTTTTGAGTAACCAGCGTAGCAAGCAAAACGCGTAATAATCGACTTGGCGTCAAACTTTATTGCCACCATTTACTGCTGCAATCTACTTGCAAATAATGGCGCTGTTTCTATGCTTGAAAGTGTGTTTGAAAGACATAATACCAATCTGCATTCATTGCTTGCCCAAACAGGCCAAGTAACCAAGTGAATTGGTATAAGCGGTCTAGGCAAGGAGTGTCTGTATTACCGTATTCAGTTATGCTGGCTTACTGCCTAAGGCCACCGTTTACGTTGCCTCAGTTTAAGGAGAAACAAGATGCAGCTAAGTATGATCTATGGTGTAATTTTTATTGCTTTTGTAGCCATGGTGGCGTGTTTTTATGCGTTGCCTGAGGCTGTGGTTATCAACCTCTTTTCCGGTCTAGTGGCGGCGGTATTGGGTTATCGTGCCTTTACCCGCACGGCGCTTCTTCTTTGTGCTATTAATGTCTTGGCGATGATGTTTTGTCCTTTGATGGATGCCAGTGGGTGGCTCAGTCTTAAAGGCGCTGCGGTGTTTGTTGCTTGTGTGATGTTTTTTGGTATCGCCTTTGGCTGTGAAAAATCTGCCAGTAGCAAACGCTTTTATTATTAGTCCTCTGCTTTGCCATGATAAACTTTAATTAGGTGAAGTGTTTAGGAACTAATATGCGTATTTTAGCAGATCAAAATATGCCTCTAGTGGAGGCATTTTTTGCCGACATGGGGGAAGTGGAGCGGTTTGATGGCCGTGCAATTAATGCTGCGGATGTGGCTGGAGCAGATGTTTTGCTTACCCGCTCAGTCACTCAGGTCAACTCAACATTGCTCAGCCAAGCCAAGCAGTTAAAGTTTGTGGGTACCGCCACCATTGGCATGGATCATTTTGATACTGAATTTCTCCAGCAACAGGGGATTGCCTATAGTAACGCTCCAGGTTGCAATGCGATTGCCGTAGCAGAATATGTTATTAGTGGCCTATTGGCGTACGCCCAACAAACCAATACTCGCTTACGCGGTAAAACCATCGCCATTGTTGGGGTGGGCAATATTGGCTCTCGATTACGCGATAAAGTAAGCGCATTGGGGCTGAACGTTGTGCTGTGCGACCCTGTGCGTCATAAAAATGGTAGCTTGGATAACCATGTCGAGTTAGATGAGGCTTTGGCACAAGCGGATATTGTCTCTTTTCATGTGCCATTGGTGAAAAACGGCGATTGCAAAACCGTCCATCTGTTAAATGCCGAGCGTATTGCCGCGCTGAAGCCGGGCATGGTGATCATTAATGCCAGCCGCGGTGATGTGATTGACAATAACGCGCTTTTACAGGCGATGGAGTCTGGGCAACAACTCGAGCTTATTCTCGATGTGTGGGAAAACGAACCGCATATTTTAGAGCCGCTACTGCAATACACCCGCTTTGCCTCGGTGCATATTGCCGGCCACACTCTAGAAGGCAAAGCACGCGGCACCCAAATGCTCTATGAAGCGCTGTGTAATACCCTAGGAGTGGCCGCGCACAAGTCAATCACGGACTTTTTACCTAAACCCAGTATTAGCCGCTGCCAGCTAGAACAAACCGCCAACGAGCAAGACATCACGAACTTAGTGCACATGGTTTACGATATTCGCCGCGATGATGGCATTATGAAAGCCAATTTGGCTCAATATGGCTTCGATAAGCTTCGTAAAACGTATCCAGTGCGACGAGAATTTAGTACCATAACGATCAACAGTGACTCACCGATTAGCCAAGCATTGGCTGACTTAGGATTTTCCAAGTAACAAGGTTGGCAGAGTCAAGAAAGTAACCAAGAATGGGGAAACACAATGTCGCAAAAGTTTAATGTGGCGGTGCTTGGCGCAACGGGTTTAGTTGGCAAGCAAATTATTGAGTTATTAGCTGAACGTAAGTTCCCGGTCGATAACCTTTATCCATTAGCAAGTAGCCGCAGTGCCGGTGAAGAAATTGACTATATGGGTGAAAAAGTAACGGTACTCGATGTGGCAGAGTTTGACTTTGCTAATGCCCACATTGGCCTGTTTTCTGCGGGCGGTTCGGTGTCTGAAAAGTACGCGCCAATTGCTGCTGAGGCTGGCTGTGTGGTGATTGATAATACTTCCCACTTTAGATACGACTTTGATGTGCCATTAGTGGTGCCTGAAGTCAATGAATCTAGCTTGGCGGATTTCAGAAACCGTAACATTATTGCCAACCCTAACTGTTCTACCATTCAAATGATGGTGGCGCTTAAGCCAATTTATGATGCCTATGGTATTGACCGCATTAATGTTTCTACCTATCAAGCGGTATCGGGTGCCGGTAAAGAAGCGGTGGATGAGCTGGCAAAACAAACGGCAAACTTAATGAACGCCAGACCGATGGAAAACGATATTTTTGCTAAGCAGATCGCCTTTAACGTGATCCCGCAAATTGATGCGTTCCAAGACAATGGTTACACCAAAGAAGAAATGAAGATGGTGTGGGAAACGCAAAAAATCTTAGGTGATTCTAGCGTGTTGGTTAACCCTACTGCGGTAAGAGTGCCGGTGTTCTTTGGTCATGCGGAAGCCATTCACCTAGAAACGCGCATGCCATTTGACTTAGAGCACGTAAAGCAACTGCTTGCAGATGCTCCAGGTGTTGAGTTGATTGCAGATGACACAGACTTCCCAACGCCGGTAACGGACGCCAGCGGTAACGATACTGTGTATGTTGGCCGCGTAAGGCAAGATATTTCTCACCCTATGGGATTGAACCTTTGGGTGGTGTCGGATAACACCAGAAAAGGTGCAGCCACTAACAGCGTGCAAATAGCTGAAGCATTAATTGCTCAATATTTGTAACGCTCGCGACCATTAAACCTGGAAAACGGCAAACTTCTGCCAAGAACTTTGCCGTTTTGTCAATTACTTGACTACACAATCACTTTTCTACTTTTACCCTCTCAGAACAAAGCATTATAACAATCTTAACTTTCAATACGTTGCAATGGATATTCCGGCATATCTGGTTTATAGTTTGCATTTGGAATAGAGCTTGCTTCAGAGCCATAATAATAAATGTCGTTTAACGAGTGTTGAACATATGAGTAAAGGATCGGCATGCGCGGTTTAGCCTTATTTAGTATCTTTGTCTTTGCATTGGTTGCCACACCACTTCACTCCGAAGAGGGGACGGTGTTAAAGGGCCCGAAAGGGGTTGATTATGGCGCGCAGGGTCGCTCAATTGGTCCAATAAAACCAACCGATACCTTATGGCGTATTGCCCAAAAGGTTCGCCCCGATGGTTCTTCTGTCACCATTTATCAGGTGATGAAGGCGTTGTACGATAAAAACCCCACCGCCTTCTTAGACAAAAACCTAAACCACATGCGCGATGGCGCTTATCTACAAATTCCTACGCTGGCAGAAATACGCAGCGTTAACCCTGAGCTGGCTAAACAAAAGTCCGACCAAGACGACAAGTTATGGGAAATGAAACGTAACGGCCAGCTTCAAGCCAGCGACATTAATGCCGCAGAGAAACGCGTCACCCAGGCTCGTAAAGAGGATGTTGAGCAAGCCAGAGAAGACTTAACCAACCAGTTACGCTCGCTGAAAATGGAACAAGACATGCGCTTGCTAGACTTGCAGAAACAATTCAAGTCATCAGTACGCAATGTTGAAGAGATCCTCTCTGAAAATACTAAGCTGAAGCAGCAACTAGGAGACATCACCAACGAGCTGCAGTCGGTGCGAACGCAATTGGGCCGAGACAGTGAAATACAACAGCAACTGAAGTCTGTTATTGACCTGCAAAATGAAATGATTGCTCAGCAGCAGGCGGCGAAAGCCGAAGCGGAGCAAGAAGGCAGCTTATCCTCGTTTTTTACCTCCCCACTTGGTATTGCACTGCTGGCAACCTTACCCGCCTTGCTGGCCATTGCTGGCTTAGTGATGTTTTTACGCAGAAAAAACATCACGAAAGCAGACGCGGATGACGACGATTTCTTACCACAATCACCTGCAGCGCCTGCGGCCGCCGCAGCCACAGCCGGTGCAGCAGCGGCATCCGAACCCGACCCACTCGATATCAGTGACAGTAACGATGAAGACCCACTCGGTGGCAGCGTACAGCTGGATGACGACATCTTGCCTGAGGACGATGACATCACCTTTGATTCATTGGATGACGATTTTGAAGAAGGCAATGACTCGCTGGATCAAGATGAGCTCGACAGCCTGCTCAACGAAGACATCTCGTTTGATGATGACAACGACGATGACGACTTTATGCAACAAAACTTCGACGATGATTCAAGCGATGAAGTGGCATTGGATGTTGATAGCGAAGAAAAAGATGATGGCGATATACTCAGCGATGATGATCTCGATGACTTATTTAATGAATCGCAGGATGAAGAGATTGATGTTAGCGACGATGCCCTTGCTGCGTTAAGTGAAGAGTTAGCCGACGAGCAAGAAGGGGGGGATGATACTGCCTCCAATGATGATATCGATGATATTCTCGAAGGTAACCTCGATGATGAGCCAGAATTTGACGGCAATTTCGATAGCGAAAACCTGGTTGATGCCGATGACATTGATTCTTTGCTAGACGAAGCTCAAGACGATACGCCGGAGCTGGAAGAACAAAGCGATGAGCTGGCAGGCGACGATATTGATGCGCTGCTTGATGAAGCCCAAGACGATACGCCGGAGCTGGAAGAAGAAAGCGATGAGCTGGCAGGCGACGATATTGATGCGCTGCTTGATGAAGCCCAAG
>NZ_JBLWMW010000016.1:0-80600 GCF_048515945.1 Pseudoalteromonas 'SMAR' | reverse complement strand
GCGTCCTGCCTCAACCTCGATTAACTGCGAAGCGGTGCTTCGGTTTAATCTCGCCCAACTGAGCTACGGTCGTACAATCTAGCTTTTAGCTGCAAGCTCTGATATGAAATCAAAATTATAACTTCATCCCTTGCAACGCGTTGTAATATATAGTGAGTCCGACATGGGATCAAGCAGCTTTAGCTAATTTTTTGATTGTTTGCCTTTTTTTTGCTCATAACGGAGTTATTTCACACAGCTTGTAGAATTTTTGCCACCAAGTAACATGCGCTTTGGCTGACTGTTTTAACTCATTTAAGTGTTTTGTTGGCGCAATAGGTGGCGTTACGCCTTGTTCGTGGTAAAGCTGGGCTATTGGCAGCCAAGCCATCTCAACCTCCGCCAGTAAATTGGTAAGGCTAGCTTGGTAGGGCTGTAGTTGTTTTAGATAAAATTTACTAAACACATTGTTTAATATTTCTGCGCGTTCACGATTGCCCTGTGGCTGGCAGAGTGTTTGCTCAAGCGCTACTTGCTCAAGCATTGTAGTGGTGGTGCGATTGTACTGGCTTTGTTTTCTTACACTGCTTAATAAGCTTGGTATGTAACGCTGCGATAGCACTTCCAGTGCCGGGGTGAGCGCTTCTGGGTCGAGTTTTTGTGGTTCTTCGAGGTGACTGGCCATTTCAGCTAATTGTTCGATTGCTTCTAAGGTTTTGCCGTGTAATGAAACATTATCGATTGGCACTTCATCGCGTGTCAGCACCCCGAGCACTTGCAGCTCCCGCTCAAATGACATCATATGCATGAAATAGTGCGGCAGTTGTGCTGTTTTTTCCGCAACAGCCGTGGTGAGTGCTGCGGCTACCTTATCACTGGTTTTAGGGTGGTCTGCACACGCAGGCGCTAGCTGAATAAAGCGAATATGATATTTTAAACGCTCACTAGGGTAACTGACTTTGCCGAGTTGGTTATTATGCTGGGCGATTAAATTAGTCACTTTACAATGCCCCAGGCTGGCAATATCCAGCACCGAAATGGTGATATCACTCTCGGGGAGTGGCACTTTTTCAAGTGTTGGGTTACTTAAGTTGGCGCTTGGCTGGTGTTCAAGCTCCAAGGTGTTAAGCAATCGCTGTTGATATTCTTGGTTCAGCTCGCTGGGCTTGTCACTGCAGCCCAGCGCCAGCAGGCAAAATAAACTAATTAACAGTTGTTTGTTCAAGTTCAAACCTCATTCGTCTTTTTACACAGGTAACGAGCAGAATGGCGGCGGTACTGAGACCAATAATTATACCTATCCAAAATCCTTCTGGGCCCATGGCTGCAACAATGTAGTCGGTTTTTGCTAACACATAGCCCAAACTAAAGCCAATAAGCCAATAGGAAATAAACGTCACCCAGGTTATCGGCGTGGTATATTTTAACCCCCGCAATACACCGTTTGCCGAGACTTGTAAGGCATCGGGGAGTTGGTACAAACAGGCCAAAACCATAATGCTCGTTGCCAATGCCGCGACCTCAGTGTTATTGGTATACAACCAGACAATCTGATCTCTAGTTAGATACGTAAGCAAAGCAACAAAGAGTGCAATGATAACAGCAAGAATAAATGCGGTTTTAATGGACAACTGCAACTGCGACATGGCCCGTTGCCCTGACAAATTACCAATGCGAATGGCAATGGCCATAGACAGCGACAAAGGCATCATAAATAACATGGTGGTGACACTGGCTGCAATTTGGTGTCCAGATACGGCTATCGAACCTAAATCCGCAATAAATAATGGAATACAGGCAAACAAAGTCACCTCAAAAAAGGTGGCTAAGGCGATAGGCAGTCCTAAGGTGCAAATATATTTCATCATTTTGGCACTGGGGGCAGCGAATTGGCTGAGCAAGGCTTTGCCATCGACATTTTTGCTCCGCAAACTATACAGCCATTGCGCTATCGCCATACTCCAAAGCACGATAGAGGTCGCAAGCCCACATCCGGCACTGCCAAGGGCTGGCGCGCCAAATTTGCCATAAATAAAAATATAGTTGGCGATGATATTGATAAACAAACCAATAACGCTGATATAAAAAGCCGGTTTAGTAAAGCCAATGCCTTCAATTAGGTTGCGGTACACTGAAAAAAGTAAAAACCCTAACAAGCCCCACTTAACAAAATCGATATAGCCTTGTGCTAGGGACTGAACGGGCTCACTCGCCCCGATGTTGGCAAAAATAGAGCCGGTGAAATTGGCCAGTATTAGGCCCAAAGAAAACAGCAGCAGCGCAAGGTAAAGGCTCTGCTGAAAATACTGTTTAATGGCGGGTTGGTCATTGGCGCCATGGCAATGGGCCACAATACTGGTTAACGCTAATAGAATACCTTGCAGACTGAAAATAAGCGGGTTCCAAACCCCGGTGGCAATCGACAGTGCGGCCAAGTCTTCGGCACTCACTTGTCCAGCCATCATGGTATCGACCACGGTCATTAACACCAGTGTCACTTGAGCAAAAAATACGGGGGCGGCCAGTTGCAATAAGCGCCTCGCTTCCCAAACTGAAAAATTCATCTAACACGACTACTTAAGACATAATAGTGGCATTCTATTCTTGGCTGGCGTTAGAAGCAAAGCGATAAGTCAAAGTGCAGTACAACTTTTAGTGGTTATTCGCTACAATTGCGACATTGCAATAAAAGAGAATCTGTATGTTTACTGGAATTGTGCAAACTAAGGCGACGGTGGTATCGGCAAATCGTCATGATGACTTATTAAGGTTGGTCATTTCCGTGGCTGACGAGTTCTTAGATAAGCTGACGCTTGGAGCAAGCATTGCCATCAATGGCTGTTGTTTGACCGTGGTTCATTTTGAGCAAAGCGAAAACGATGTGGTCGGGCAGGTGAGCTTTGATGTCATTGATGAAACCCTAGCGTTAACCAATTTAGGTGAACTATCAGCAGGCAGCCAAGTCAACTTCGAACGTTCAATGACCTTTGGTACTGAGCTTGGTGGCCACATTATCTCAGGCCATATTCAAACCGTTGGCGACATTGCCGACATTGTTCGCCATGCCGGCAATCTGAAAATGCGCATTTGCGTGCCTGAGCAATGGTCAAAATTTATCATGTACAAAGGCTTTATCGCCATTAATGGCGCCAGTTTAACGGTGGGCGAAGTCGAGCCGGGGAGTTTTTGGTTGCATTTGATCCCAGAAACCTTAAAGCTGACGAATTTAGGGGATGCTAAAGTAGGCGACAAGCTGAATATTGAAATTGACCAGCAAACCTACACCATTATCAACACCGTTGAAAGCTACATGAAAAGGCAAACATTGCAACACCACTCATAATTTGCCATTTGCTAAAAATGGGCAGGTTAAAAAACCTGCTCATCATCGCTATCTACATGTAACTCTACTTTGTTGTGTAAATGATCCAAGTGCATATTGAGGTGGATCGGATTGCAACAAGCAGAGCAATCTTCATAATAATCCTGATCGCCGCTACTGGCATCCAAATTAACAAAAATATGATGCCCGCAGTGTGGGCAAGTAATGCGTTGTTGATACAGTTCTTTCATTGTTCCTCCCAGCTATTTGGCCGGATATCTACCTTTAAATTGTAGTCGAAAATGAAAGAAATATGGCAGTTATTTTAAGATCCGCTGCACTTGTTCAGAGGCTTGGTTAATGTACTTGCCGGCGAACAAATTGGCTTGCACCAAAAGTGGATAAAGCTGATACAGCTCAAGCCTGGCATCAGCATGTTCATTGAGCGGATAGACTTCATTATAGCCTTGATAAAATGCTTGTGGTAATGGCGCAAACAAAGAAGCCATCGCAATATCTACCTCACGATCGCAGTAATAACAGGCGGGTGAAAACAGTACTGGCTTGCCACTACTAAAGCCAATGTTACCGTGCCAGAAGTTGCCATGAACTAAAGAGGGTTTGGCATGGTGTGGTAAAAGTGGTTTGATCTGCTCAACAAAACGGTCGATGTTGGTTAACACAATGCCTTTTTCCGCAAGCAGCTGCAACTGCCAGCCGATGCGTTCTTCGGCAAAGAAGATTTCCCATTTTTTATGCCATTGATTGGGTTGTGGCAATTCATGAATGTAGTTGTCTTCCTCGAGGCCAAACATCTCTTGTTCATGACGTTGGTGCATTTTGGCCAAACTGGCTCCGCAGTTGGTCCAATTTTCATTACGATGGTCAAGCTCAAGCCATTCTAGTACGATAAAGCAAAACTCAATACTTGCCCCAAGAGTGATAGTATCTGCAATGAGAAAGTCTGAATCACGGATGAGCTTAGTGCGATTAGCAGATTCACACTCAAAGCGTTCTAGCGCTTGAACAGGTGCAACCTTGACTAAAAACCGATGGTTGTTATCGGCTATCTTGTAAAGCTTTTTGGAACCGAAGCTCTTAATGGTTTGTTTTTCAGTGAATTCAAACGAAGTATGCAAGGATTCAGAAATTTGTTGGTTGACTTTATTCCACATAAGTTAATTCCAACTCATTCACATACTCTAAAATATGGTCGAAATTCTCAATATCACAACTACTTGAGCCGTTTTTACAAAAAAAATAAAATACTGGCCAACATAAAGCATAAAAGGAACCACATTGAATAAGAACATCATCACCAATTGCATCGCGCTGTTGCTGACCGCATTAGGTTATTTCCTCGATAATGCCATAGTGTTATCTATTGGCCTATTTGCTGTGTCAGGGGCAATGACGAACTGGCTTGCTGTGCACATGCTGTTTGAGCGTGTTCCTTTCCTCTATGGTTCAGGGATCATTACGTTAAAATTTGCCTCTTTTAAACAATCTATCCGCACGCTTATTCTCACTGAGTTTTTTAGCAAAGAGAAGCTTGAGCGCTTTTTAGACACCAAACAACCTAAGTTTGACTTAGCGCCCATTGCTAACCAGGTTGATTTAAACCCAGCCTTTGACCGATTGTTACAGGTGATTGAAGCCTCGCAGTTTGGCTCTATGCTGCAAATGTTTGGTGGCCGAGAAGCGGTGCAACCGTTACGCGAACCTTTCATCGCTAAAATGCGTGATGCATTAATTGAAATCGGGGAGCAACCGCAGTTCGAGCATGCCGTAAACGAGGCCATCAGTAACGGCCTACTTGGAGATGATATTCATACCACCATTGAAACGGCCGTTGATGAAAGGCTCGATGAATTAACTCCCGAGATGGTTAAAGAAATCGTTCAACAGATGATAAAAACCCACTTAGGTTGGTTAGTAGTCTGGGGTGGGGTGTTCGGAGGCTTGTTTGGATTAGTTGCCGCCGTGATCTAATACATAAAGGTGCAGGGGCACTTTACCCCTGCCGCATCATTTTATTTCGAACCCGAAATCACCAAGGCACTGTTGGGTAACATGGCAATATCTTGAATACTGGTTTTGGTATTTTCAGGAATACCTAAAAATTGCGCCGAGGTATTAAAACCATAAGTCGCTGCAAATTTTGCTATGGGCAGTTCATTACACAATAGCTTTTCTTGCACCACACGTTTATTCAGACGTGTTTTGCTCATGGTGTTTAGGAGGTGGAACTTGTTATCCTTGACTACCGACATACAAACTTGAGTCGCTTTGCTATTATCCGCGGCAACAAAATCCGCAGCAGAGGCAGAACCGACAAACGCAATAGAAGATACAAATAAGATGTTTAACAGTTTCATGATTAGCTCCTTGGCTATCTTTAAGACACATCTTAAGTATTAACAACTTCCAGTGATAAAGCTGTATGATAAGTACTGCCAGGTGTAAAAGAGTATTACAATGTTTCAATGGCAATGTAGGCGAATGATATTTCGGTAATTTATTACTGAAATTTGCAATGCTTAAGGAAAAAAAGTTGGCTAAAAAACGGCTGTTAACATGCTGTTTTCAGTAATTGTTCGCAATTAGCCAATTTTCTACACAGAGGCAACTGGGTATGTCAAAGTGTGTCAAACGTGACGCTTTTTTACTTATGTCTGTGTGTTCAGCAATTTTTCTGAGTTTCGCTATACTTACCTTGCATTCATCGTAATTACTTGTCACCAAAGTGGTTAACCACGTAAAGTAATGGCGAGTCAAACAAAGTCACGAAAAACAAATAGAGATGACAATAATGGTAAAATTCGCTCCTTCCATAGTCGTTGCCGCCGTGGCCGCAGCGCTTCTGGGTTGTCAAGACAATGGCCCAGCAAAAGAAAAAGTGTCCATAGAAAAAAATCCTTACCCTAGCACCTACACCCCAGTTCCTGCAAAATCGACCTTGATCCGCAATGCCACCGTGTTAACCGGCACCGGTGAAAAGCTAGAGCAGGGCGATGTGTATATGGTGGATGGCAAGATCCAACAAGTGGGTAAAGACTTAACGGTTGATGCTGATGTCACCATTGATGCCGAAGGTAAATGGGTAACTCCTGGTATTATTGATGTGCATTCTCACTTAGGTGCCTACCCAAGCCCAAGTGTTGAGTCACATAGCGATGGCAATGAGATGGTGAACCCAAATACATCGCAAGTGTGGGTTGAGCACTCAGTATGGCCTCAAGACCCTGGATTCAACCGAGCCCGCGAAGGCGGGATCACCACACTGCAAATCTTACCCGGTTCTGCCAACCTGTTTGGTGGTCGTGGTGTAACACTGAAAAACGTTCCTTCACCTACCATGCAAGGAATGAAATTTCCTGAAGCGCCTTATGGATTGAAAATGGCGTGTGGTGAAAACCCTAAACGCGTTTACGGCTCTAAGGGGGTAGCGCCTTATACTCGAATGGGTAACATGGCCGGTTACCGTGAAGCGTGGGCAGAAGCAACCGAATACAAACGTGCTTGGGAACAGTATGAAGCCGAGTACGCAGCAGGTCTAAACCCAGATGCACCGTCACGTGATATTAAGTTTGATACCTTGCGTGGCGTATTAGACGGTGAAATCCTCATTCATAACCACTGCTACAAAGCAGAAGAAATGGCAATGATGATTGACCTATCTAAAGAGTTTGGTTACCACGCCGGTACTTTCCACCATGGTATTGAAGCCTATAAAGTCGCCGATCTATTAGCAGAAAATGGCAACTGTGCGGCACTGTGGCCAGATTGGTGGGGCTTTAAAATGGAAGCCTACGACATGGTGCAAGAGAACGTCGCCATTGTCGATGCGGTGAAAAACTCATGTGCAGTGGTACACTCGGATTCCGACACCACTATTCAACGCCTAAATCACGAGGCTGCTAAAGTGATGTATACCGCCAATCAGTCAGGCTTTGATATCGACGAAGCTCACGCGATTAAGTGGATCACAGCAAACGCTGCGAAGTCACTGGGCGTAGACGATAAAACGGGCTCTTTAGAGCAGGGCAAACAGGCGGATGTTGTGATTTGGAATAGCAATCCTTTCAGTGTCTATTCACAGGCTGAGCAGGTATTTATTGATGGTGGTAAAGTGTACGACCGCGATGACGAAAAATACCAAGCTGTTAGCGATTTTATGTTAGGCCAAAAGTAAGGAGTTGATGAGATGAAAACCATGAAACTAACCATGATTGCCAGCGCTTTGTTGTCAAGCTCAGCAGCTCTTGCTCAGATCACTGCGATCACTAATGCTACCATACACACCGCTTCTGATAAGGGCGTGCTTGAAAGCGCGACTGTGGTTATTGAAGATGGCAAGATAAAAGCCATTAACCCTGAAAACGTTTCTGCAGATACCACCATCGATGGCAGTGGCAAAGTTATCACTCCTGGGTTTATCGGCACTATGAACCAACTTGGCTTGGTGGAAGTAGGAGCGGTTGCCGCTTCTCGGGATGCCGGAGATGATGACGCGGGTGTTGATTTCGATACCAGCTCAGCGTTTAATCCACGTAGTAGCCTGATTGCCTATGCTCGTAAAGGTGGCATCACACAAAATCTTGTTACGCCTTGGGGCGGTAAAAGTGAATTTGCTGGTCTAGGTTTTGTCGCTGACCTATCAGGAGAGTTTGATAGTGTTACTGATGAGCATACTGCGTTGGTGGTTAAGTTAGGCGCCAAGAGCAAAGGTTCTAGAGCTAAAGCCCTTGATAACGTAGTAAATAAACTCACTGCGCATCAGCAAAAGCTAGACAAAGCCGAAGACAAAGAAAAAGACAGCAAACCTAGCAACGAAGAACAAGTACTAAGCGCTGTACTAGCTGGTGAAATGCCAGTGGTTGTGTGGGTGTCTCGCGCTTCAGACATTCTAGAAGTGATTAAATTAAAGCGGCAATTTGGCCTTGATTTAATTATTGCCGGTGCTGACGATGCTGTGGTTGTTGCCGATGAACTGGCTGCGGCTGAAGTCCCAGTGATCATCAGTGCCGTGTCTAACTTACCTACAAGCTTCGACTCCTTGCATGCACATTTAGAGAATGCAGGAAAGTTAGAAGCCGCTGGGGTTAACGTCATCTTGTCAATTGGTGGTGATGCCAGTCACAACCTCTATCAACTGCGCTTTGATGCGGGTATTGCGGTTGCAAACGGCATGAGCTATGAAGGTGCAATTAAAGCTATTACAGCAACACCTGCAAAAGTATTTGGCATTGATGGTGGTGTAATTGCCGCCGGTAAGCGTGCTGATCTAGTGATGTGGAGTGCAGATCCGTTTGAGTACAGCACCAGCATTGATAAAATTTGGATTGAAGGTGAAGAAGTGACGACGGAATCACGTCATGACAAGCTCAGAGAGCGTTATACCACCGACTCTGATATGCCTAGAGCATACACTAAATAATAGTGACAAATGAAACAGCAAAAAGGCCTCTTAAGAGGCCTTTTTATTACCCAAAACGATGTTAATAATCGCTTTTAATCAGTCTTAAAGTCGCTGGTTAAGCTAACCCGCTACGGTTAAATGCATTTTGCCGGTTTGGGTAAGCCTGCGATTTTCGTTGCTTGTTTTGCCGGCCCTTTCGGAAACAACTTGTACAAGTAAATGCTGTTTCCTTTGTCTTCACCCAATGCCTTTGCCATGGCCTTTACCAACATACGTATGGCTGGGCTGGTGTTGTATTCTAAGTAAAAGTTTCTAACAAACTCTATCACTTCCCAATGGGCTTCACTGAGTTCAATGTTTTCTTGCTCGGCAATAATAGGGGCTAACTCTCTAGACCATAAGGTATAGTCTAATAAGTAGCCTTGTTTGTCGGTTTCAATGGTTTCACCGTTTAGTTCTAGCATTGTAGTCATCACCAAGTTATTACGTTATTACAGTGGCAGCTCAACTCGACCCATTGGCTGTCGTCGATGAGTTCGAGTGCTGTTTGGCTATCCAGTCCGCGAGCTTGTGCGCATGTCTCTAACATCACGATTTTAGCAGGCTGTTGGCCGATGATTTGCTCAGTAAAACAACCGTCATCACACAATACAATAACGTCGTCTTTAGCGCAGTATTGTAACGCCTGAGCGGCGGCAGTAGAGCTGATAATATGAAGTGTACTCATAGTGTCACCACCAGGTCTTGTTTGGCGATAAGAGAGCGAATAGCATCGCTTTCCAAGGCTATGACAGGAATACTTAAATTGTCACTGTCGAGGTTAAATCGAGCCAGAGCATCGGCACAGACATAGACATTTTCAACGTCGTATATCTCAAGCGTTTTAAGCTGCTTGAAGCTGTCTTTTAAGCCCAACATACTAGGGTTCAACTTAGCGTCTAATGCCAATACGGCGTGTTGGGTAAAAAGCCAGCTCACTTCTTGATCAATGGCGGCATAAATTAATGCCATGTCTAAGGCTTCTTTAATAGCAGCATGATCAAACGGACTTTTATTTGAAATAATTAAAACATTACCACTCATTTAAATTGCACCCATTTATCCGCCTCAGCCGAGAGCATGGCGAACTCAGCCAGTCCAGCCACCTTAAAGGGGGCAGTGTCTTGGGTATCAAGGCCACGTTTTTCTGCGGCAGTAACACATAACAATAATGGAATTTCCAAGTCGGCAAAACGTGCCCAAATTGCCTGTGTCTGCAGCTCGTCAGCCGCTTGAGCAATTTTATTACTGGCATGGTAAACGCCATCTTGATAGAGAAAGATACAACTGATCTGATGGTTTGCAGATAGCGCGGCTTCAACGTAGCGTTCTAATAAGGTTAACTTAGATTGCGCTGTGACGCCAAAGTGAACCGATAAAGCGATTTGACTCAAACTATACTCATAAAAAAAGCCCCAATATGGGGCTTATTTTATCAGAATTTATTACTTAGTCATCCGACGCGCCCAAAAGAGCAAGGATGCTGGTAAATAAATTATAAATGCTAAGGTATAAGCTTACCGTTGCCAGTACATAGTTGGTTTCACCGCCATTGATGATACGGCTTGTGTCATACAAAATGAAACCAGACATGATAAGCACAACCGCAGCATTAATCGCCATAAATGCGATGCTGCTACCAATGAACAGGTTCACTAAGCTAGAGATAATTACTACGATAAGGCCAACCGTTAAAAAGCCACCCATAAATGAGAAATCTTTTTTGGTGGTTAGGGCATACGCCGATAAGCCAAAGAAAATCAGCGCAGTCGTGCCTAAAGCCTGAGCAATAAGCATACCGCCATTTGGCATTGCCGCGTAGTAGTTCAGCATTGGGCCTAAGCCAAAGCCTAATAGACCGGTAAACAGAAATACCAAGCCAATAGCAGAAGAAGAGTTTGCTTTCTTACCGATAACAAACAATAAACCGAAAGCAACCAATGAACAGACGATACCAGTGAAAGGTGGTAGGGTCATTGTCATTGAAATTGCCGCTGTAACTGCGCTAAACGCCAATGTCATGGCAAGAAGGAAATAAGTGTTTTTCAACACTTTATTCGTTTCTACCGTCGACATCATTGGTTTTGCAGTATTGTATGAATGATTGAATGCCATGATTCAAGCTCCTTAGTCGAACATACTGTTCCCAAAAATAACTAGAACTAGAGTATCAATAGTTATATGTTGGGGCAATGATTTGTGGATCAATATTCTCTTAGCTATTTAATTTGAATAGTAAAAATCTAATTACTCTGACCTGTTTGCGCGACAAAGGTTCGAGTAATTTAAGCAAACAGTGACAACCTTGGCTAGATTCTGTGCCGATCAGTCGTTTTTTATGCAAACGATCAAAAATTTGCAAAAAAAGCTTCACAACTGAAATTGGATTCTCTATTATTCGCCCCGCTGCGGAGAGATGGCTGAGTGGTTGAAAGCACCGGTCTTGAAAACCGGCATACGTTAATAGCGTATCTAGGGTTCAAATCCCTATCTCTCCGCCACCTAATTTTTAAATCATGCAGACATGCTTGGTTTCAGGTTTTGGAGAGATGGCTGAGTGGTTGAAAGCACCGGTCTTGAAAACCGGCATACGTTAATAGCGTATCTAGGGTTCAAATCCCTATCTCTCCGCCATATTAAAGGCCCTCGTATTCGAGGGCCTTTTTTGTTTGTGGCGCAAAAAGGTATTGGTTACTTGCTACGGCGATTTTAGCTAAATGCGAAACTAACGTTAGCGATTTACCGTAGTGCTGAGGTATAAGACCAAAGTCGGCTACAGAGATAAGCCAAGATAGACAATACTCATCTTTACAAACGGTAAGCGTTTATCGTATGAGTTAAAGTTGGAGTATTGGCAATGAAAAGTGTTGGTAAAGGGGTCGGATTTTCACTCTTAGCCCCATTAATCGTCGGTGGCGTGCTTGGGGTATACTACAGCATTAGCCTAAACAGCAGTGAAGTGTTTTTTAATCTGTTGCTCAGTGCCATTTCGAACGCCTATATTGTGGGCTTAGCGATGGCGCTGTTTGTGGTTCCGGGCTACATCTTTATGTTTAAGCGTGGCAAGGTACAGTACGGTGGCATTCTCACCTTAGGTCTGCTCGGTGGTGCGATTTTCAGTTATGTTTTTGCCGCACAGTCGGGGATGGGCTTTATTGTTAATGCCGTGATGTCCATGTTTGCAGCAGGGCTATTCTTGTTTGGTTTACGCCGGGGTAATACTCAAGTTGCCTGAATATTGAGCGTACACTCATAGTTTTACAGATAATTAATACTTTTTCAGCCCAAAAGGTTTTAATTGCCGCGCTGAAAGAGTACCTTTAGCTTTTGTAGTTCAATTGTTGAATTTGATAGTAATGCAAAAGCAAGATTTTTATCATTCACTGGTTAAGCAAGCTCAAGGTCTTATCAGTGGTGAACATAACATGATTGCCAATATGGCAAACCTGAGCGCTTTGTTATTCACTTCATTAGAAGACATCAACTGGGCGGGGTTTTACCTTACAGACAGCGATGACGAGCTGGTACTTGGCCCATTTCAAGGCAACCCGGCGTGCATTCGCATCCCGTTTGGTAAGGGTGTTTGTGGCACCGCAGCCGCGCAGGCCAGCACCCAACTTGTTGCTGATGTGCATGCGTTCGCAGGCCACATAGCCTGCGATGCGGCGTCAAATTCAGAAATTGTCATTCCGGTATTTAAAGACGGTAAAGTCATCGCTGTGCTAGACATTGATAGCCCTAGTCTGGCAAGATTTGATGAACAAGATAAAGCAGGGTTAGAAGCCTTTGTGCGCGCGTTTGAGGAAACGCTGTAATGAAGGATATGCTGCAAGTTCAAGACTATTTATTTTCCTACGCTGATGTTGGCGATTGGGAAGGCGAAGAAGAGGTCGTTGCCGAACGCCTCAATGAACTCATTCACCACGCTTGGAATATACTTCCTGAAGATTTGGACTGTGAGACCATTGATAGGTTAATAGAAGGCATATGGCAGCATCTTCGCGGTGATTTAGCACTTTTAGAAGCAGATATAGAAGAGCTAACTGACTGGGTAACACACTATATAAACTCGTCGCTCGATGAGCAGATGTAATTAATAGGTTCAAAAATGGAAACCACAAACAAGCTAAAAGACATAAATGAAGTCCTGGACTTCTTATTTACCGAGTTCCCTAACTGCTTTAAGCAGAAGGATGGCATTAAGCCTCTTAAAGTCGGTATCTTCAAAGACATTGCCGAGCGCATTGAAGGCTCTGAAAAAGTCAGTAAGACTCAGGTGCGCCAAGCGCTTCGCAAGTACACCTCTAACTGGCGTTACTTAGAAGCTGTGACTAAAAACGAGTTCCGTGTTGACCTTGATGGCAATCAAGCAGAAAAGGTTGAACAAGAACACGTTGAGCATGCTGAAAAAGCGCTTGCTGAAAGCCGTGCGAAAATGGCAAAACGTAAGAAGCCGCAACGTAACCCACGTGATGGCGACACAAAATCTTACAAAAAGAAACCTCATGGTAGAGATCGTCAAGAGCAGAAACGCCCTAAAATGAACAATAAGCCTGCTGAAGCAAAGCCAAAGCGCAGCGGCAAAGTTGAACCTTTACCAGCCGAGCAGGTCAAGGTAAATAACAAAGTAAAAGTTAAGTTAGGCCAAGCACTTGTGAATGCCACCATCACTGAAGTGAAAAACGATGAAGTGCATGTTGAGCTAGTTACAGGAATGCAGGTAAAAACCAAAGCAGACAGCCTATTTATCCAGTAAGGAGTTGTATATGAGTAAAAAGTTGCCACTCATTTCCGCCGTAGCCGCTTTTGTATCGAGCATTGCCTTTGCCTCGACGAGCACTGTAACGATTGAGGACCTGCCTGTTCTCAAGCCCGAAGTGCAGCACACTACGGCAAGCAAACGGGTGACAAACTTATTTACTCGACAACATTACAAGCGCTTCAGCTTGAACGACAGTTTATCTGAAAAGGTATTTGATCGTTACGTTGAAGCGATTGACTTCAATAAAGCGTTGTTATTACAAAAAGACATTGCTCAGTTTGAGCAATATCGTAAGCAGTTCGACGACGCTTTGATCTCTGGCAAACTGGGTTTTGCTTATGAGCTGTTCAATTTAAGTATGAAGCGGCGCTTTGAGCGCTATGATTTTGCCGTAGCTCTGCTAGACCAAGAAATGAACTTCGAGCAACCTGATGAGTTTGTGTTTGATCGAGAAGACGTCAGCTATGCAACATCGGTGGCTGAGCTTGATGAATATTGGCGACAACGGGTTAAGTCTGATGCTTTACGCTTAAAGCTTACCGGTAAAGAATGGCCAGAAATCAAAGAAATTCTGACTAAACGTTATAAAAATGCCCAGAAGCGATTGGTGCAAACCAATAGTGAAGATGCATTTCAAGTTATTATGAATGCCTTCGCTCGTAGTATCGAGGCGCATACTTCTTATTTATCGCCGCGTCGTGCCGAACAATTCAAAATGGACATGGATCTAGAGTTAGAAGGCATAGGTGCGGTATTAAGCTATGACGAAGATTACACTGTGATCCGTAGTTTAGTGCCTGGTGGTCCTGCTGATAAAACAGAAAAACTGAAGCCGGAAGATAAAATCATTGGCGTTGCTCAAGACGACGAAGAGTTTGTAGATGTTATCGGTTGGCGTTTAGATGACGTCGTCGATTTAATCAAAGGCCCCAAAGGTACCACAGTTAGGCTGCAGTATTTGTCTGGTACTGATACCCACGGTACGCCCAAGGTGGTTGAAATCGTCCGTGATAAAGTCAAACTTGAAGACCGTGCCGTAAAATCTGAGGTCTTTGAAGCCGATTATTCTGACCTACAAAGTAAAATTGGGGTGGTTGAAATCCCAAGTTTTTACAACAATCTGTCACAAGACGTAAAGACTGAGATTGCCAAGCTTAAAGAAGCCAAAGTTGATGGCATTATTATCGACCTGCGGCAAAATGGCGGTGGCTCTTTGTATGAAGCCACGCAATTATCAGGCTTGTTTATTGATCAAGGTCCCGTGGTACAAATTCATACCGCCTATAATCGCGTCGAAAGTCAAAAAGACCGTGACGGTATCACTTTCTACGATGGCCCATTAACGGTATTGGTTGACCGCTATAGCGCTTCGGCCTCTGAGATTTTTGCTGCGGCCATGCAAGATTATGGTCGTGCCGTTGTCATCGGCGAACAAACCTTTGGTAAAGGCACCGTGCAACAGCACCGCGGTTTAGGCAAAAATTATGATATTTTTGACAACCCATTGGGTAGCGTTACCTATACCATAGCTAAGTTCTACCGCATTGACGGTGGTAGTACACAGCACAAAGGCGTTATTCCAGATGTATTATTGCCATCGGCTATCGAACCAGAAGAGTGGGGCGAAAGCCAAGAAGACAATGCCCTGCCATGGGACAGCATTGTCAGAGCTAAGTACTCCAGTTTGGACAACTTATCGCCGGTAGTGAAGTATCTAAATGACAGACACAACAAGCGGGTTAAAGACGAGCCTGAGTTTGCCTATATATATCAAGACATTGAACAATACAAAGAGCGTAAAGACGATAAGACCATCTCTTTAGTGGAAAAGGAACGCATCAAAGAGCGTGAAGAAAGAGATGCACTGATGCTGAAACGGGCAAACGAGCGCTTAAAGCGTCTGGGTTTAGAGCCTGTTGAAGATCTCGATGATGCTCCGGACATTGTTTCTGAACTTGACCCCTATTTAGAAGAGGCGGCGTTAATTACGCAAGACCTTATCTCCTATGGTCGTTTAGCAAAAAACGACAGATAAAGATAAAAGGCGCAATTAAGCGCCTTTTTTCATTACTTTTACTTTACAATTTTTGCTATCATCTGGCAGATCCAATTATCGATACCAAATTGAGCCAATGCCGCTTAACATGATGCGGTGAGAGTTAGCGATAGAGTAACAGTGCCCGGTATCGTTAAGAATAATTATAAGCATGTGTCGTCGTGCGTGGGAGTAATCCGTTTGAAACAACAAAAACAACCGTCATTTATCGATGCCTTAATTCCAATTACGTTGTTGGTGGCATTACTTGGGGCCGCTGTTTACTTATATGGTGACAGTTCTTCATCTGGCCCAAATCAAATTGCATTATTATTTGCAACCTTCACTGCAGCCTTAATCGGCTTGAAAAATGGCTATACCTGGAAAACCCTTGAAGAAGCAATGATCAAAGGGATCACCATTTCACTTGGTGCCATTATTATTCTTCTTATGGTCGGGGCCTTGATTGGTACTTGGCTGTTATCGGGGACTGTACCAACACTCATTTATTATGGCTTACAGATTATCAACCCCAGCTGGTTTTACGCGGCGAGCTGCTTAATATGTGGCATTGTGGCTATGAGCATTGGTAGCTCTTGGACTACTGCAGCAACCATTGGTGTGGCCTTACTAGGGGTCGCTACGGGTCTAGGATTAGATCAAGTGGTTACGGCAGGGGCGGTTATCTCAGGCGCCTACTTTGGCGATAAGCTAAGTCCTCTATCTGAAACCACTAACTTAGCACCAGCGGTTGCTGGCAGCGATTTATTTGAGCACATTCAACACATGCTTTGGACCACGGTTCCAAGCTTTATTATTGCGCTGATTATCTTTATTTTTATGGGCTTTAACGCTGAGGTATCCAGTGAGGCGGGGCGCATAGAAGAAATCGTTACTATCCTTGAAGCCAATTTTAATATCAACATCATGATGCTGGTGCCTCTTATTGTGTTATTGGCGTTAGCGATTAAAAAAATGCCTGCTTTTCCAGCCATTTCAATTGGAGCCGTAATGGGGGCTGTGTGGGCGGTGCTGTTCCAAGGGGAGCTCATTGCTAGCCAAATTGATGGTAGTCAAGGTGAGCTTATCGGCCAAGTGAAATTGGTGTGGGCAACGTTTTTTGACGGCTTTAGCTTGCAAACCGGTGATAGCAACATGGACGACTTACTGAGCGGTGGCGGCATGTCATCGATGCTAACCACCACTTGGTTGGTGATGACGGCATTAATGTTTGGTGCCATTATGGAAAAAACCGGCTTGTTGGATGTCTTTGTGCGCAGCATACTTAAAATTGCGAAAAGCACTGGCTCTCTTATTGCCTCGACCATTGCTACGTGTATTGGTACCAACTTAGTGGCGGCCGATCAGTATATTGCCATTGTGGTGCCTGGACGTATGTTCAAAGAAGAATATAAAAAACGCGGCCTGAAAAGCGTTAACCTGTCACGCACACTGGAAGATGGTGGCACCATCACCAGTCCACTGATCCCATGGAATACTTGTGGTGCCTATATGCAAAGCGTACTGCTAATTAACCCGTTTGATTACGCTATGTATGCCTTTTTCAATCTGATCAATCCGTTTTTAGCGGTCATTTATGCGTACCTTGGGGTGAAAATTTTAAAAATTGACCCACCGCACATGACAGCTGAAAAACAGAACTAAATTTGCTCTGTTGCGTATCCTATAATGTGAGATAGGATAGGCGATAATGAAGTCTCTCAATCGCCCCATTTTGTTGGGGCGTTTTTGTAAGGAATAATTATGACCGATAAACCACAGGCCAAGCGCTTGGCCGACTATCAAGCTCCTAGTCATGCGGTATCTGATTTAGCGCTTACCTTTGAGCTTAGTCCGAGAAACACCTTAGTGACAGCAGTCAGTAATATGACGGCTCAGCAAGGCGCAACGGAGTTAACTCTGGATGGCGTAGATTTAGAGCTGGTAAGCTGCAAAGTAAACGGCCAAGCTTGGCCGCATACACAATTGGCTGAGCAAAGTCTTACTTTGACCGAGTTACCTGCTGCATTCGAGCTCAAAATTGTCACTCGCTTATCGCCGCAAACCAATACTTCGTTGGAAGGCCTGTACTTATCCGATGGTGCGTATTGCACCCAGTGCGAAGCCGAAGGCTTTCGTAAGATCACCTATTTTCTTGACCGCCCCGATGTGTTAACCACTTACACGGTTGAGATTATTGCCGAAAGCAAATTTAAACATTTATTATCCAATGGTAATAAAGTTGCTGAAGGCTACCTAGAAGATGGTCGCCACTTCAGTAAATGGCACGACCCCCATAAAAAGCCCAGCTATTTATTTGCTCTTGTTGCTGGTGATTTTGATGTGCTTGAAGACAGCTATGTTACTAAGTCGGGTCGTACTGTGGCGCTGGCCTTGTACGTTGACAAAGGTAATTTAAACAAGGCTCCGCATGCCATGACCTCTTTGAAAAAGGCCATGGCTTGGGATGAAGAGCGCTTTAATCTGGAATACGACTTAGACATTTACATGATAGTGGCTGTTGACTTTTTCAACATGGGGGCCATGGAGAATAAAGGCCTTAATGTGTTTAACAGTGCTTGCGTGTTAGCCAGTCAAGAAACCGCCACAGATAGGGACTTTCACACTATTGAATCAATTGTGGGACACGAGTATTTTCATAACTGGACTGGTAACCGAGTAACGTGTCGTGATTGGTTCCAATTGAGCCTCAAAGAAGGGTTAACGGTATTTCGCGATCAAGAATTTAGTAGCGATCTGGGTTCCCGTGGACTCAATCGCATCGATGCGGTGATGGCGATGCGCAATCATCAATTTGCAGAAGACGCCGGGCCAATGGCGCATCCAATTCGACCGAAACAAGTCATCGAAATGAACAACTTCTACACCGTCACCGTGTATAACAAAGGGGCAGAAGTGATCCGCATGATGCACACCTTGTTAGGTGAAGAGAAATTCCAACAGGGCATGCAATTGTATTTTCAGCGCCATGATGGCCAAGCGGTCACCTGTGATGACTTTGTTAATGCCATGATGGATGCCTCAGGTACTGATTTAACTCAGTTTAAGCTTTGGTACGAGCAGTTTGGTACACCAACATTGACGGTCGAAACCCAGCACTGTCAACAAACCCAGCGCTATACCTTAACCGTCACTCAGCAACATGCGGCAAATGATCCAGTGAGCGCTCCACTGCATATCCCATTCAAGTTAGAACTACTTGACCCTGCTGGCAATAGCATTGCCTTGAAAACCAACGGCAGCGAAATAGAGCACGCTTTAGACATCACCGAAATGACGCAGTCATTTGTGTTTGAAAACGTGGCAGAGAAGCCTATTCCAGTATTACTAGAAGATTTCTCGGCACCAGTTAAGTTGAATTATGAGTATCAGTTTGCAGAGCTAATTCATATTCTAAAATACGCGCGCAGTGATTACGCTCGTTGGGAGGCGGTGCAACAGGCTTATATCTTGGCTGCAAAACATGCGGTTGCCAAAGGCGAAGCCAAGCTGGAGCAGGGCGTTTTGGATGCCTTATTGGCACTAGTTGAGTCGCGCTCGGGAGATTTAGCGCTATTAGCTGAGTTGCTGGCATTACCGACCTTTGACACCTTAGCCGCGCATTTTGACGTTGTTCCTGTTGATGAACTCAATGATATTATTGCTCAGTTTGAGCTACAAATCGCCACTCACTTACAGTCGAGTTTAGAGCAAGCTTACCAAGCGTTAGAACAAAGTGGCAGTCTCAGTGCCGCTGACATTGCAGTACGGGCATTTAAAAACAAAGCCCTGTTTTACTTGGCTAAAACCGATGCCAATATGGTCAATGCCGCCATTGAACAGCAATTTGCCAGCAGCAATATGACCACTAAATTAGCGGCGTTAAAAGCCGTTGTTGCGGCGAAGCACGATGCCATGCCCAGCTTGTTTGAGCAATTTGATAGTCAATGGCGTCATGATAGCTTGGTAATGGATAAGTGGTTTGCCCTTCGAGCCAGCTTTGATGACGAAGCGGTGATCACTGACATTCAATCACTGTATAGTCACCCATGTTTTGATAAAGGCAACCCGAATCGAGTACGCGCGTTAGTGGCCAGCTTCGCTCGCGCGAATCCAAGGCAGTTCCATCGCCTTGATGGTAAGGGCTATCAATTATTGGGCGATTTACTGATAGAGCTTAATGAGATTAATCCGCAAAACGCTTCGCGCATGATCACGCCATTTATGGCATGGCAACGTTATGACTCCACTAGACAGCAACTTATGCGTGCCCAGCTGCAGCGTTTAGCCGACTTGCCTAATCTCAGCGACGACTTGTATGAAAAAGTAGTAAAAGCACTGGAGCGATGATGTTAGATGAAAGAGTACTTTTTTTACATGGATCTCAGCTATAAGCAGTGTCTTGGCTACTACTATGGCCATTACACTTCTGTGCAAGTACTTGAAGATGGCGGGAAAACAATTCGTTTTCCCGCTGAACACCTACGCCGGTTTATTTCTTCAATTGGCATAAGGGGACGCTTTCGCCTTATTTTGGATGATAATAATAAGTTTTTGTCGTTAGAAAAGGTAATTTAAACCTACCTAACTGCAAAACATATTTTATTTTTGTTAAATGGGTTTGTTATAAGCTTAAATTACGTGTTATAAATTATCTGGTAGGACGTCTTACCAAGAGTAAAATGCGCCCCTAGAAGCGAAAATGCGTTGATTTAGTAGAGCAGTATTTGTATTTTCGTTATTTCGCTTCTAATGTTTAGACAACAAAAAACAATAACTTCAGAGTCAGTTGGCTCTAGAAATGACCCGCCAAAAGGGGGAGATATAATGATAAAAAGATCGCTCTTTGTGAAAAACAAAATCATGCTCGGTCTTAGTGCGGCAGCAATGGGAATGGCTGCATCATCGGTACATGCTGCCAGCTTTGATGTTGGTGAATTTGAAGTGACATTCGATTCGACGTTTTCTTACGGACAAAGCATCCGCGTAGAAGACCGCAACTTTGATTACATTGGTAAAAGTAATCATCCACGCTTCGATTGGACAGGATACAAAGCCAGTACTGGCAATACCATTTATTCTTCAGCGCAAGTTTGGTCACAACCAGGTGCTTATTCAAACAATGGTGATGCTGGTAACCTTAACTTCGATTCTGGTGATACTTTCTCGCAACTGCTCAAAGGCACGCATGATCTTGGCATTAGCAAAGATAACTTCGGTCTCTTTACCCGTTTCATGTACTTCTATGACTTTGCCATGGAAGACGGTGACTTTGCGTACAAAAATCCTGTTTCAGGCCGCCAAGTAGACCCTTGTGAAGACGACAACACCAGTGAACAAGTATGTTCTGACCTGCGTTTACTCGATGCCTTTGTATGGGCGGATTTTGATCTGAACAATGGCATGAACCCATTGTCGATTCGCCTTGGTCAACAAGTAGTGAACTGGGGTGAAAGTACACTTATCTCGCACGGCATCAACGTCAACCCAGTTGATATTGATCGTCTCAAAGCGCCGGGCTCTGAAGTGAAAGAAGCGTTTATTCCGGTTGGCATGTTATGGGCATCCATGGTGTTGACTGATAACATTACCTTGGAAGGCTTCTATCAATATGATTGGCATGAAACCCGCCTACCTGCGTCAGGTAGCTATTTTTCGACCAATGACTTTGCGTCTGAAAGTGGCTACATGCAGAACATTCAGTTGGGCTTTACCTCTAACCCAGACATCGACCTATACCACCTAACCGACGCATTAAACAGTTTATATACTGATGCGGCGGCGATGTTAGTTGCCCAAGGTGTAGAACCTACGCAACAAGCGGTGGCCAGCGCTGCGGCGTCTATGTACTTGTCTTATCCAACTAAAGTGGCACTAAAAGGCAAGGGCAACAATGGTAAAACAGAGCCTGATGACGGCGGTCAATATGGCCTACGTTTGGGCATTTATTCTCCAGAGCTAAACGACACTGAGTTCGGCCTGTATTATATTAATTATCATAGCCGTCGCCCTTATATTTCTGGTAAGGCGTCTAACTTTACTGACCAAGCAATCATGTCAGACCTGGCTTATATTGCTGGTAACCAAATCACAGAAGACAACATCACCAATCTACAAGCGTTCACGCAAGGCCAGATTGTCTACCCTGAAGACATTAAACTTTATGGTTTAAGCTTCAACACCGCAATCGGCGAAACGGCGTTGTCAGGTGAAGTGGCATTCCGTCAAGATGAGCCGCTGCAAATTGATGACGTTGAGTTACTTTATGCCGGTATGGTTGAACAACTTGCTCTGGCAGGACGCCGCGATGACTTCGCTGGTTTATCACAGCTAAGCCAAGGTGATGACGTAGCATATGTCGAACCAGGTGAAGTCGCTCAGGGGTTCATCTTGCGTGATACTATTCAAGCACAAATGACAGCAACACACCTATTTGGCCCATCTTTGGGTGCCGATAGCTGGGCTGTAGTTGGTGAAGTGGGTGCGGTTACCATTAAAGACATGCCTGAATATGACGAGCTGCGCTTAAACGTTGCCGGTACTGGTCGTAGTGGCGTGATTGAGGGGTTGTCGGGTCGTGATTACGGCTTATTACATCAGGCTATTTCAAATGGCCCTGAAGTGAACCCGTTCCCCACGGCGTCTGCATGGGGTTACCGTTTAATTGCTAAAGGTCAGTACAACAACCTATTTAGCGGCGTAAACTTCTCACCTAAAGTGGTGTTTTCTCACGATGTTAATGGTATTACGCCAGATCCAATGTTCTTATTCATTGAAGATCGCAAGTCACTGGGGCTCAACCTTAACTTTAACTACCTCAATAAGTGGTCGTTTGACTTTGGTTACAACACCTTCTGGGGTGGTGGTAAAACCAATACATTTGCCGACCGTGACTTCGTTTCATTTAATATCAAGTATTCAATTTAAGGGCTTTCGATATGTTTAGAAAACCTAGTGTTATTGCAGCAACAATAATAACAATGATGTCAGCGTCTAGTGCGATGGCGAAAATGACTGCCGAAGAAGTTGCTCGCCTTGGCAAAGACTTAACTCCCATTGGTGCCGAGAAGGCAGGCAATGAGGATGGCAGTATTCCGGCGTGGACCGGTGGCATTACTAAGCCGCCTGCAGGTTATGAGCCGGGGATGCACCACCCAGACCCTTATGCAGATGACAAAGTGCTATTCACCATCGATAAATCAAACCTGGATCAGTACAAAGAATTTTTAAGCCCAGGCCAAATTGCCATGTTCGAAACGTATCCTGATACGTTCAAAATGAACATTTACCCAACTCGCCGCAGTGCTGCGTATCCTGAGTTCGTGTATGAAGCGACAAAAAAATACGCCACAACAGCAGAGTTAATTGAAGGTGGTAACGGGATTAAAAATACGGCCATCGGTATTCCGTTTCCAGTGCCAGAAAATGGTCTAGAAGCGATTTGGAACCACTTGCTGCGTTTCCGTGGGCTTTCAATTGCCCGTTACGGCGGTCAAGCGATGCCAACTGAGTCGGGTGCTTATAACGTCATTGGCTTCGATGAAAAGTTATTGGTTAAGTACTCGGCCAAAGACGCCACACCAGAGGCACTGCAAGAATCAAATATTCTGTTCAAGTTTAAGCAGAAGGTCACTGAACCTGCTCGTCTAGCGGGTACTGCGTTACTGGTTCATGAAACCATGGACCAAATTCTAACGCCACGCCAAGCATGGACTTACAATACTGGCCAACGTCGCGTAAGACGTGCACCAAACGTCGCGTATGATGCACCAGGAACCGCGTCAGACAGCTTACGTACAACCGATGACTTCGATATGTTTAATGGCTCACCTAACCGTTACGACTGGAAGCTAGTGGGCAAGAAAGAGATGTACATCCCGTACAACAGCTACAAGCTGCACAGCGATAAAATAAGTTATGACGACATTCTTCATGCCGGTCACATCAACCCTGATCTAGTGCGTTATGAAAAGCACCGTGTTTGGGTAGTGGAAGCGAACCTGAAAGAGGGCACACGTCATATCTATAAGAAACGTGTATTCTACATTGATGAGGACAGCTGGCAGATCCACGTTGCTGATATTTACGATAACCGCGACCAAATGTACCGTGTCGCCATGGCTCATGGTCTTAACTACTACGAAGTGCCAACGCACTGGAGTACGTTAGACGTGTATTACGATCTTAACTCGCGTCGTTACCTAGCCATTGGTTTAGATAACGAAGAAGACATGTACGACTTTAGCCAGTCGTTTAACGACAACGAATTTACCCAAGGCGCATTGCGTCGTGAGGGACGTCGTTAATAGACTATCTTAGGCTGGGGCCATCCTAGGCTCCAGCCCATTTCTCCATTCCTCTCAGAACTCGAGTGTTTTCTCATGATGAAGAAGTTAGTAGCAGCCTCGATGATTTGCATGGCACCGGTTGCGATGGCGAACGCCGATAACGCAAATGCGCCGCAACCAGCATTGATGGTGGCAAACCCACAGCAAACATTATTTACTGATATTACCGATAATGGCGATGCCATTGTGGCAGTAGGTAAACATGGCACTATTATTTATCGACCTAAACAACAAGCTCAATGGCAACAAGCTGAGGTACCAGTGCAATCCTTGTTGACCGCGGTAACATTTAAAAGCCCTGAGCTTGGCTGGGCGTGTGGCCATGATGCCAGTATTATAAAAACAACCGACGGTGGTAAAAGCTGGCAGTTACAACAATATTTACCACAGTTAGAGCGCCCTTGCTTAGATATAGAGTTTATTGACAAGCAGCGAGGTTACGCCATTGGTGCCTATGGCATGTTCTATGAAACGAAGGACGGCGGGCAAACATGGCAAAAACGCTTTATCAATGAATTTGTCCACCCCGATGACGTTGACTATTTAAATGATTTAAAAGAGCAAGACCCAGAAGCTTATGAAATAGAAACCGCCTATATCTTGCCGCACTTTAACCGTATTTTGTTCGCCGCAGAGAATACCTATTTGGTTGGTGAAATGGGGTTAGTTGCTGTCAGTAAGGACCAAGGCCAGTCATGGCAACGACTTCCACAGTTTTATCGTGGCTCATTCTTTGCTGTTGCCAAAAGCAATGCCGACGAACTCTTGGTCGCAGGACTAAGAGGCAATATTTATGTTCAGCAAGATGGTGAGATGCAGCACTTAGAGACATCGTACTCGGCAACGGTAAACAGCATTCTCAATGCGCCAGAGCGTACTTTCCTATTTGCCAATAGTGGCGTTATTTACCGCCTAGAAAATGGCCAACTAAGTGCCACTCAAATGAAAAATGGGCAGTCCATCATGGCTGGGGTATTACACGGTGAGCAGTTAATACTGGCCACTGAGCAGGGGATTGCGGAAGTAGAGGTTAAGCCATAATGCAAGCGTTTTTAAATCAACTCGTTTATGCCATTTTTCGGCATCGTATTACCGTAGTGACCTTCTTTGCGTTGGCCACTGTGTTTTTAGGCTTTAAAGCCACTCAAATTCAGCTCGACGCTTCGTTCAATAAAAATATTCCGCTTAATCACGAATACATGAAAGTGTATACCAAGCACGAAGAGCAGTTTGGCGGCGCCAACAGCATTTTAATATCAGTATGTGACCGCGATGGCGATATTTTTAATGAAGCCTTCTTCACTCAGTTAAAAGCGGTACACGATCAACTTTATTTTATTCCAGGGGTTAACCGCCCATTGGTTAATTCAATCTTTGCCCCCAGCGCGCGTTTTGTCGAAGTGGTTGAAGATGGTTTTGCCGGCGGGCCAATTATACCGGCAAACTTTGAGCCAACCGAGCAAGGGCTTGCTGTTGTAAAACAAAACATTGAAAAAGCAAAAATCGTTGGCCGTATGGTGGCCAGTGACTATTCCTGCGCCATGGTCAGTGCCCAGTTAATGGAGATCGATCCGCAAACCCAAGAAAAACTGGATACCTTGGCGTTTGCAGAAAAACTAGAAAGCCAAATTCGCGAACCATTAAGCACAGACAAAGTCAGCATTCATATTATTGGTTTTGCCAAAATGGCAGGTGATATTGCCGATGGCGCCAAAGGTGTGGTGCTATTTTTTGCCCTAGCCATCGCCTTCACGTTCGTCATGGTGTGGATGTTCTGTAAAAGCTTTAAGCTAACTCTGTTGCCTATTGCTTGTTCCTTTATTGCTGTTATTTGGCAGATGGGTTTGCTTAGCACCCTAGGCTTTGGTGTTGACCCGATGTCGATTTTGGTGCCTTTCTTAGTCTTTGCCATTGGTGTTAGCCATGGCGTACAGATGATTAATGCCATTGGCAAAAAGGTGGCTGAAGGCGTGAGCTGTAAGGTGGCCGCTGAAGCCAGCTTTAAGGCGTTATTAATCCCTGGCGGCATCGCGCTACTGTCCGACACTGTGGGCTTTTTAACCTTACTTGCTATTGATATTGGCATCATTCGTGAGCTGGCCATTACGGCAAGTTTAGGGGTGGCGGTGATCATTTTCACCAACCTAGTGCTACTCCCTGTTTTAGCTTCCTTCTTTGACTCCGCAAAAATGCGACGCATAGGGGATGGTAAAAACACCAGTCACAGCGTGTTTGAAAGCGTGCGTGAGGCATTAGTTAAAACCACTGATAAAAAAGTTGCTCGGGTTATTCTGCTGGTCAGCGTGGTGTTATTTGCGCTTGGGTACTGGCAAGCCGATAAGATGCGCATTGGTGACCTTCATGCCGGAGCGCCGGCTCTGCATCAAGATGCCCGATACAACCAAGATACCTTTTTAATATCTGACCGCTATGCCATCTCTTCAGACATTCTCAAAGTGATTGTTGAGGCATTTCCAGCCGCCTGTACTGATCACGATACCATGGATAGGATCAGCCGCTTCCAATGGCGAGTAGAGAATTTACCTAGTGTGCAGTCAGCGGTGTCGTTAAGCTCGGTGGCACAGTCGGTGAATGCTGGATATAACGAAGGCAACTTAAAATGGCAAACGCTACCAAGAAACAGCGCTTCTTTAGTGCAGGCGACTTCGCGGGTGGAAACCAGCACTGGGCTGTTAAATGGCGACTGCTCCGTGATGCCCATCGTGATCTTTATGGAAGACCATAAAGCGGAATCCATTGATTTAGTGGTGTCGAAAATCAAAACCTTTGCTGAGGAAGAAGGCAACGATAAAGTGGCATTCCGTCTTGCCTCTGGCCCCATTGGTGTGATGGCTGCAACAAACGAGTCGGTGTCGGCGGCACAAGTTCCGATGATGATCTATGTCTATGGAGCGGTCATCTTGCTGTGCTTAATCAGCTTCAGAAGCGTAAAAGCAACCATTGCTGTGGTGCTGCCGCTGTATATTGTATCAACACTGGCACAAGCATTAATGGTGCAGCTAGAGATTGGCTTAACGGTATCCACCTTACCCGTTATTGCGTTAGGTGTGGGTATAGGTGTCGATTATGGCATTTATATTCTATCCTCTATGATGGGACAGCTAAAACAAGGTATGCCGCTGTCAGTTGCATACAGAAATGCATTGGCTGAACGAGGAAGCGCGGTACTGTTTACGGGGATCACCTTAGCAATTGGTGTGAGCACGTGGATTTTCTCTGCGCTGAAGTTCCAGGTTGATATGGGGATACTATTAACCTTCATGTTCTTGGTCAATATGCTGGGTGCTGTGTTGCTTTTACCAGCAATTGGAACGCTGATCTGGTCTGACCAGAAAAAATAATGTGAATAAATGTGCTCCTTTTTATTTGGTATTGGCGATTAATATCTATTTTTTGTGAATAGAACAGCAAACAGCTGAAAAGCTTGAAATGTTTTCGCCAAAAAGGCTGTTTATTAGCGTCAGAAAGGTTAGAATTTACCTGACTCCACGCTAATACACAGCTGTACAAATAATCTACCGTTCAAAGGTGGTATAGATTAAGGAACACATAATGACACAAAATGAAGGCACAGCTTCAGTTATCCTAGATAACGTCTGCAAGCTCATCCACAAAAAAGTCCATGCTGACAAAGTGTCACTAGTCGAAACGTTTGCCAAAACCTTGTACAGCAACATGTCTAAAGAGGATTTGGCACTCCGTAACGACAGTGACCTATATGGCGCAGCATTGAGCCTTTGGAACTCGCTGGAAAAAAACACCTCGGATGATGCAGTCATTCGTGTATTTAATCCAGAGGTGGCAAAAGATGGATGGCAATCATCGCATACAATCGTCGAGATCATAGCTAAAGATATGCCGTTTTTGGTCGATTCCGTGCGCATGGCGATGAATCGCAAAAACATAGTCTCTCACCTATTATTGCACTCTCCGCTAAAATTAAAACGAAACGATGACGGTCACATCACGGCGTTATCAAACCTAAAAGCAGAGCAGCAATCGACGTCAACAAAAACCGTTTTCTTCATTGAAATCGACAGACAAACGGATAACAAGGCGATTGCCGAGTTCAAAGCCGAGCTCGAGTCAGTATTAAATGACGTATCTGTGGCCGTGGCCGACTGGAAACCAATTCGTGACCGTTTAGTCAGTGTCAGCAAAGAACTCCCTAAGCGCCACTACAGCTGTTCGAAAGCAGAAGTGGACGAGGCGGTTGAGTTTTTAGACTGGCTGGTCAGCGATAACTTTACCTTTATGGGCTATCGCCAATATGATCTCAACCCGGTAAAAGGCGACTACGAATTAAAGCCAGTTGAAGGTACTAGCCTAGGGTTAATGAAAAACTCAGGCGATGATCATATTCGCTTACTGTCTGAGCTGCCAGAAGTGGCGCGCAAAGAAGCCCGCAGTAATAATTTATTGATCCTAACCAAAACCAATTCTTTATCCCGCGTTCATCGTCCTGCCTATATTGATTATGTCGGCATTAAGCGTTTTGACGATAAAGGCAACGTAGTGGGTGAAGACCGTTTCATTGGTTTGTTCTCCTCTAGCTTCTACAACAACAGCGCAGCCGATGTGCCGGTTCTGAAAAGCAAAATCAACCGCATTATGGAGCAATGCGATTTTGCTCAAGGCACTCACGCTTATAAAGCGGTATTGAATATTCTGGAAACCTATCCACGTGATGAATTAGTGCAAGCCCGTGAAGGCGAGCTGCTAGAAGTGGCAATGGGCGTTCTACAAACCCAAGAGCGCGATATGTGTCGCTTATTTGTGCGTAAAGATGTCTATGGTCGCTTTTTCTCTTGCATGGTGTATGTACCAAGAGAGCGCTACAACACCGCACTTCGTCGCGAGACACAACAGCTGTTAGCACGTGCATTTAACTCCAATGAAAAAGTGGAGTTCACCACCTTCTTCTCAGAATCAACGCTGGCACGTACCCATTACATTGTCCGTGTTGATGACAACAATATAGATTATAACGTGAAAGATATTGAAAATAATTTGGTAGAAGCTGCCCGTACTTGGGGCGACAAACTACAAGCCGCACTACTTGAGAAAAATGGCGAGTCACGTGGCAACGAGCTCAATCGTAAATATGCCAATGCTTTCCAGCACGCGTATCGCGATCAAGTACTACCTAGCGCTGCGGTAGTCGATATTGAGAAGTTGGAACTGTTAAACGATGAAAACAAGCTGGAAATGCTATTTTATCGTCCGCAAGAAGAAGCCAGCTCGCAGCAAGTACGCTTAAGCTTGTTCCATAAAGATGAGCCTATTCACTTATCAGACGTGATGCCAATGCTTGAAAACTTTGGTCTGCGCGTAATTGGTGAAACGCCGTATGAAGTGAAAACCACCGATGGCCAAGTGAACTGGATCATGGACTTCTCTATGCTGATCGACAGCAAAGGGGCAACGGATTTTGATAAAATCTCAGCACGCTTCCGCGCAGCACTGACCAATGTGTGGAATAATCGCCTAGAAAATGACGGCTTTAACCGTTTAGTGCTTTTAGGTGGCCTGACTGGCCGTGAAGCGTCGATATTGCGAGCTTACGCGAAATACATGCGCCAAATTGGTGTTACTTTCTCGCAATCGTATATTGAAAACACGTTTGATCGTTACCCGCACATTGCGGCGATGATCGTTGAGTTGTTTGTCAAAAAGTTCAAGCCAAATAAAGTTGCCAGCGAGAAAACCTTAACCAAATTAGTCGACGCCATTCATCATGAATTAGAAAATGTCGCTAACCTAGATGATGACCGTATCATCCGTCTTTACGTTGATATGATCAACGCCACGCTGCGCACCAACTTCTTCCAGAAAGAACAAGATGGCAGCAATAAAACCTATACCTCGTTTAAGATTCAACCGAGTGCGGTTCCAGATATGCCATTGCCGCTGCCGGCATTTGAAATCTTCGTTTACTCACCTCGTATCGAAGGTGTTCACCTACGTGGTGGTAAAGTTGCACGTGGTGGTTTACGTTGGTCTGACCGCCGTGAAGACTTCCGTACCGAGGTGCTAGGTCTGGTAAAAGCACAACAAGTGAAAAACACCGTGATTGTGCCGGTAGGCTCGAAAGGTGGCTTTGTTTGTAAACAGCTGCCAAGTGAGCGCGAAGCTTTCTTTAAAGAAGGCCAAGAATGCTACAAAATCTTTATCCGTGGTCTGTTAGACATTACTGATAACATTATCCATGGCGAAATCGTACCGCCAACCGATGTTGTTCGTCACGATGAAGATGACCCATATTTGGTTGTCGCGGCGGATAAAGGCACGGCGACGTTCTCAGATATTGCTAACGGCATTGCCGATTCTTACAATTTCTGGCTTGGTGATGCCTTTGCATCAGGTGGTTCGATTGGTTATGACCACAAGAAAATGGGGATCACGGCGAAAGGGGCATGGGAATCGGTTAAACGTCATTTCCGTGAGATGGACATCGACTGTCAGAGCACTGACTTTACCGCTGTTGGTATTGGTGACATGGGTGGTGATGTATTTGGTAACGGTATGTTGTTGTCTAAGCATATTCGACTACAAGCGGCATTTAACCATATGCACATCTTTATCGATCCAAACCCAGATGCGGCTTCTTCGTATGCCGAGCGTGAACGCTTATTTAATCTACCGCGCTCAAGTTGGGAAGATTATAACAAAGAGCTTATTTCGCAAGGGGGCGGGGTATTCTCTCGTGCTGCTAAAGCCATTACCCTAACTGCCGAAATTAAGAAAATGCTCGGCACTAAAAAATCCAGCATGACGCCTAATGAGCTGATCCGCGCACTACTGAAAATGCCGGTGGACCTATTATGGAATGGCGGTATTGGTACCTACATTAAATCAGCCAGTGAAACCGATGCCGAAGTGGGCGACCGCGCTAATGATGCATTGCGTATTAACGGCGGCGAAATGGGCGCGAAAATCTTTGGCGAAGGGGGTAACCTAGGTGCGACTCAGCTTGGTCGTATTGAATTCGCCTCTAAAGGTGGCCGTATAAACACCGACTTTATTGATAACGTTGGTGGCGTTGCCTGTTCGGATAACGAAGTCAATATTAAGATCTTACTTAACGGCCTAGTTGCTGAAGGCGATCTGACTAAGAAGCAACGTGATGAGTTGCTCTATTCCATGACCGACGAAGTCTCTGAACTAGTGCTGAAAGATTGTTATCGTCAAACCCACACTTTATCGGTAACCAAGTCCAAAGGTGCAGCCACACTGAAAGAAAAAGTGCGCTTTATTCATGCACTTGAAAAAGAAGGTAAACTGGACCGTAATATTGAGTTCTTACCTTCTGACGAAGAATTATCAGAGCGTGCAGCCGCAGGTGAAGATTTAACTCGTCCAGAGCTTTCGGTACTGGTTTCTTACTCAAAAATGGTGCTAAAAGAAACCCTAGTGGTGGATGAGATCACTGAGAACCCATACTACCGTCAGCTATTAGTGAAATCTTTCCCAGTGCCACTGCGTGAACGCTTTAATGCCGCGATGGATAACCATCCACTGCGTAAAGAGATCATTGCAACCAAGTTGGCCAACAACATCGTCAATGATATGGGTCTAAACTTTATGATCCGTATGCACGAAGAAACCGGTGCAAGTGATGCAGAAATCGCCATCAGCTACAGCATTGCCAGCGCGATTTTTGACATGAAGGAAACTTGGGGAGCCATTTCGGCCCTTGATAATAAGATCCCAGCAGCGGTACAAACGGAAATGTTGTATCAGCTTCGTCGTACAGTTCGCCGTGCTACGCGCTGGTTCTTGCGCCACCGTGATAAGTCACTCAGCATTGAGCAAACCATTGACTTTTTCGCGCCAACATTCAAAGACTTGAGCACTAACTTGCACAACTATATGGTTGCTGAAGAAAGCGAACAAATCATTGATAAAGCACGCGACCTTGAAAACCAGGGCGTGCCGGCTGAATTAGCGCTGCGCATTGTGTCGTTATCAAGCTTGTTCTCAGTGATGGATTTGGCAGAAGTAGCGCATAGCTCGGGCCGTAAGATTTCAGTGGTGTCTAATACCTACTTTAAACTTGGTTCGAACATGGGCTTACATTGGTTCTTAGATCAAATCACAGCGCAACCAGTGGCTAACCATTGGCAAGCACTAGCACGTGCGTCTTACCGAGAAGAGCTCGATTGGCAACAGCGCTCGCTATCGGAAGTGGTATTGCATAGCTTTGATGGTGACGACAGTGATATTGATGAGCAAATTGAGCAATGGATGGACAAGCAAGCTGGCTTGTTACACCGTTGGCAGCAAATGCTTACCGAGTTTAAGACATCGCAGAGTCACGACTTTGCTAAGTTCTCGGTGGCACTGCGTGAGTTAATGTTGTTGAGTCATAACTGTGACACTTCCAAATAATTTATAAATCGCTACAATACCCCAGCTTTGCCTGGGGTATTTTTTTGTCTGACAGTGCCAGACAACACGAGTACTATGTTAGTCCATTTAGCTAAATTTATTATCCAGTGGCTTTAGCTAAGTCGATGAATACCAATACTGAGGAGCTTCCATGTTTTACGATCTTGCGCGTCGTTATATGTTTAATAAAGATGCAGAGTGGGCCCACGATTTTGCCCTTGGCAATCTTCGCCGCTTTGCCAATACTCCGTTGAGCTTAGCATGGTCGCAATCAGTGGCTGATAAACCAGTTAATTTTCTTGGCCTTGAATTAAAAAACCCAGTTGGCTTAGCCGCAGGCCTAGATAAAAACGCCGAATGTATTGATGCCTTTGCTCAAATGGGCTTTGGTTTTATCGAAGTAGGGACGGTGACACCGAGACCACAAGCGGGTAATGACAAACCACGAATATTCCGCTTGCCAGAAGCCCATGCCATTATTAACCGCATGGGATTTAACAATAAAGGTGTAGATAACCTAGTTAACAATGTAAAAGCAGCCAAATACGATGGTATTTTGGGGATCAACATAGGTAAAAACAAAGACACGCCAAACGAGCAGGGCAAAGATGATTACATTCACTGCATGAGAAAAGTATTTGAGCATGCTTCGTACATTACCGTGAATATTTCGTCACCGAACACGCCAGGGTTAAGAGATCTACAATATGGTGAAGCCTTAGATGATCTTTTACAAAGCCTTAAAAATGAACAAATGGATCTGATCGCAAAGCACAATAAATCGGTACCCATGTTGGTTAAAATTGCCCCGGATGTTGACAGCGTGCAATTAAATCAAATTGCGGAGTCGTTGCTGAATAATCGCATCGATGGCGTTATTGCAACAAACACAACACTGGCGCGAGATGCCGTGGCGGGAATGCAGTACGGCGATGAGGCCGGGGGCCTTTCTGGCCGACCGGTGCGAGAAAAATCAACTCATGTGGTGACTGAATTAAAGCGCATTACCGCTGGCAAACTTCCTATTATTGGAGTGGGTGGTATTGATAGTGCCGCGACGGCACAAGAAAAGTTCAGCGCTGGTGCCGATCTGGTTCAACTCTATACGGGCTTTATCTATGAAGGACCGAGTTTGATCAAAAAGATCGTTGATGCCTTATAATGATCATTCATATAACTAAATGATCAAAAGCAAAACGTTATTATAAAAAATTTTATCATTGCGTTTTTCGCGTTATACTCTCACTTATGGGAATAACAATAACACGTAAGTGGGAGTGAGTTTTGCAGGCGTCAAAAGAGTGGCAATGGATACGCTGCCAAGAACGAAATAGGTTAATGATTGACTTAGGCGAAGAGCTTGTGCTTTGTACGCCGTTTCGTGTCCGCCAGCTAACAGAAGACTCTGCTGCTAATCCCAACTTTAACCTCAATGAAGCGGAGTTCTATCAAAGCGTCTTTACCTATTTATGTGGCTTTGGTGTATGGAGTGAACCGCGCTGTTGTCAAATCGCGTTAAATGCCACCGCGGCTAAGTTTCATTTGCAACCCATGCAAGCAAAAAGTTGGTTTTTCCGTCCTTATCAAGGCGAACAAGCCGTTACCGAAGCGGTCATCAGCCTGCAGTCTAAACTCAGTCAGGGCGATTTCCTGATAATTGAACACGATCATCAAGCCAGCCTGTGTTTAAACTTGAATGATGGTTTTATGCTTGATGACGGCATTGCAATAGAGCAATTTCAAGCCATAAGAGTACTGAACGATCGTCTCGCGCCGCTATTGGTTTCGCAAAAAGCGCACCAAAGCGCCTAGACCATTTTACCTTGATTTAATTTACCATTTGCTACTGCAACTTCAGCAACCTAAGTTGCTTTAATCACTCCAGTAAATATCCCAGCTAGCTGCCAATTGACATAACTGCTTGTGCAAATTTAGGAAATAAGTTTGACGCTAACTGCGAAAAAATTTCTTATATAGAACAAACAAATAGAAAGTTTTTGTGGGGTTATCAATAGGGTTTTCTTGGCTCAAATAGACAACTTAATTAAGCGAATTGGTATAACTTGTGTGTTATACTGCCGGTAATTGAAATTTAAGGGTTTTAACATTGCAATTTATCGCACTTACTTCTATTGGCGTTGAACAGCTACTGGTTGATGAGCTAAAAAGCTATGGCTTTGAAATTAATAAACAAACAGTCGGTTCAGTAAAGTTTACTGGGGCTAACTTAGCAGTACAAAAGTTTTGCATGATGACGCGCTTTGCCACTCGCGTTATGCTGTTAATTGATGACCAAGCCGATGTCAACGACAAAGACTCATTATATAAGTTTGTGCGATTTCAAGCCTGGCAAGATTGGTTTAGTCCTAAGCAAACCTTTGCTGTGGAGTTTAATGGCACCAACCACGCACTGAAAAATACTCAATTCTCTGGCTTAGTGATAAAAGACGCCATTGTTGACTATTTCAATGACTTATTCGAACAACGGCCAGATGTTGATAAGCAAACTCCGGACATTCGCATTATTGCCAAACTAACGAAACAAGGCTGTGCCCTTTATATTGACTTTTCTGGCCCGCGTTTATCTGACCGTGGTTATCGCGATAAGCAAGGCAAGGCACCTATTCGTGAGCATTTAGCGGCTGCTTTGGTGAGTCGTAGTGGTTGGTTGCAAGACACCAGTAAGCCGTTATATGACCCATGCTGTGGTTCAGGCACCTTACTGATCGAAGCGGCGGGCATGGCGCAAAACTTACCGACCAATTTAGACAAAGACTTTGCCTTTAAACGCTTGCCAAGCTTCCGCAGCAGTAAATTCAGCGAACTAAAAGCGGAACTGAAAAGCCAAATTTGCGAAAAAAATCTTTGGCTCATTGGCAGCGATATTGATGACAAGGTACTCAGCATAGCCGAACGCAATGCAGAGCGTGCAGGAGTGGGCTCACACATTAAGTTTAAAAGCGTCGATGCCAATAACTTAACTGCAGCAGCGAAAAGGCCAGGTACTGTGCTGAGTAACTTACCTTATGGTGAGCGCTTAGGTGGCATGGCCGAAATCATCACCCTATACCGCAACCTTGGCCAAGCGTTTAAAAAACATTATAAAGACTGGAACTTGGCGCTTCTGGCCAGCGAGGAAAGCTTGCTGAAAGTGCTTAAGCTGGCACGCAAAAAGTCATACAAATTTAAAAACGGGCCATTGGATGTCTTGCTTAATTTGTATGAAATGAACGAAATGCAGGTACAGCAGAACGCCCAAAATAACGGCTTAAATTTCGAGGGGTCAAAAGCCTTTGCGAACCGTTTGAAAAAGAATCACCAAGCGTTGAAATCATGGATTAAGAAAGAAGCCCTTAACGCTTATCGAGTCTATGATGCTGATATTCCAGAGTACAATGTGGCGGTAGACGTTTATAACGACAGTGCGGTAATTTTTGAATACAAGGCACCAAAAGAAATTGCCGACGATGTGGCGCAAAAGCGCCTGCAAGATGTCATTACCTTAACCGCAGAGCAATTAGACATTGATCCGCTGAATATTGCGGTTAAGGTTCGTCAGCGTCAAAAAGGACAAGAGCAGTACAAAGCGTTGGACAAGCAGAACCGCATCGAAATCGTGGAAGAGTATGGTGCTAAGTTCAAAGTAAACCTGTTTGATTACCTCGATACAGGACTTTTCTTAGACCACCGCCTAGCGCGCAAATACATCCAGCAACACGCCAATGGTAAGCGAGTTTTAAACCTTTTTGCCTACACTGGTACGGCTTCAGTCCATGCTGCCCTTGGTGGTGCAAAATCCGTCACCACGGTGGATATGTCAAAGACCTACCTAAAGTGGGCAGAAGAAAACTTTGCTTTGAATGAGCTTAAGAATCCACGTTTTCGTTTTGAGCAAGCCGACTGTCTTAAATGGTTAGAGCATGCCCATGGCCAGTATGATCTTATTTTCCTCGACCCACCAACGTTTTCAAATTCAAAACGCATGGCCGATGCCTTTGATGTACAGCGGGATCATTTAAAATTGTTATCTTGGGTGAAGAAAATTTTAGCGCCCAATGGTACCTTGCTGTTTTCAAATAATAAGCGTGGCTTTAAAATCGATGAAATGGGCTTAGCGGCGTTAGGGCTTAAGGCACAGGAATATTCCAAGCATACCCTTTCGCCGGACTTTAAACGGAATAAACAAATTCACAACAGTTGGTTGATACAACATGACTAAATGCGTGCTATTTCACACAGAAGGGTGTCACTTGTGCGAAGAAGCCCTTGCGATGCTTATTCAGCAACTGCCAGAAGCAGAAATTGAACTGATTGATATCACTGAGGACGCTGCGCATGTGGAAAAATATCAATTTAGCATTCCAGTAGTAAAAAGAAGCCGCGATGATGCTGAGCTGGGATGGCCGTTTTCAACCCAACAATTACAAGAATTTTTAAATTAGTATGGACTTAATTCGTATTGCGAAAGCTCAGTTAGCATTTGGCTCCCATCCAATTTTGGACAACGCCGATGCTGTGATTGAGTCAGGTGAGCGGGTGTGTATTGTCGGACGCAATGGTGCTGGCAAATCGACCCTGTTAAAAGTATTAGATGGTCAAGTGCAGTTGGACGATGGTGAAATCAACCGAGTTGGCAGCTTAAAAGTCTCACGCTTAGAACAAGACCCGCCAAAAGGAGCCCATGGCTCCGTGTTTGATTATGTCGCCAATGGTTTACCAGAAGCGGCAGAATTACTGATTGAATTTCATGATATTAGTGAGCAGCTGCAAAACAATCAGTCGGATAAGCTAATGGCGCAACTGGAGCGCTTAACCCAACGCCTTGAAGCGGAAGACGCATGGCGCTTCGAGTCGCGGATAAAACAGGTGTTAAGTCAACTACAGCTTGAAGCCAATATGCGCCTAGAATCGCTTTCTGGGGGCTGGCTGCGCAAGGTGGCATTGGCCAAAGCACTGGTGAGCGACCCGGATTTATTATTGCTTGATGAGCCCACCAACCACTTGGACATGCAAAGTGTTATTTGGTTAGAGCAATTTCTTAAGGAATTTAAAGGTGGCATCGTGTTTATTTCTCACGACCGTGCCTTTATTCGTGCCATGGCCACGCGTATTCTTGACTTAGACCGCGGTAAACTGGTGTCTTATCCAGGCAACTACGCCCAATACCTTGAGCAAAAAGCCCACGACTTAAAAGTGGAAGAGCAGCAAAATGCTTTGTTCGATAAAAAGCTAGCCGAAGAAGAGGCTTGGATCCGTCAAGGGATCAAAGCACGGAGAACGCGCAATGAGGGCCGTGTAAGGGCGTTAAAAGCGTTGCGTAACGAGCGCAAACAGCGCATAGAACAACAAGGTAAAACCGATTTTAATATTGAAACCGCCGACCGTTCTGGCAAGTTAGTGTTTGAAGCGCAGCAGCTCAATAAAGCGTTTGGCGAAAAGCAGATTGTGAAAGATTTTTCGACCATTGTAATGCGCGGCGATAGAATTGGTTTGGTGGGGCCCAATGGGGCTGGCAAAACCACATTATTAAAGCTTATGTTTGGCGATATTGCTGCCGATGCGGGCAAAGTGAAGCAAGGCGTTAATCTAGAAGTGGCGTATTTTGATCAGTACCGTGAGAAGTTGGATGAAGAGGCAACGGTACAAGACAACGTTGCTGAGGGCAAACAAGAAGTCATGATGGGCGGGCGTTCGCGTCATGTTCTGGGCTACTTGCAAGACTTTTTATTTCCGCCTGCTCGAGCTCGTACTCCGGTGAAAGCGTTATCGGGTGGTGAAAAGAACCGTCTACTGCTGGCAAAACTGTTTTTGAAGCCCTCCAATATTATTGTACTGGATGAGCCGACCAATGATCTCGATATCGAAACTTTGGAACTATTAGAAGAGATCCTAAACCAATACCAGGGCACCGTATTGATTGTCAGCCACGACCGTGAGTTTATTGATAATACCTGTGGCGCTGTATGGGCGTTTGAGGGCAATGGTCAGGTGACAGAGATAATCGGTGGGTACAGTGACTTTGAGCGTTATCAACAAAAACGTGACGCGCAACGCAAAGAAGCTGAAAAAGTCCATCAGCAGAAACAAACACCGGTTAGTGCCAAGAAAAGCCCTGCCAGTGGGCGCTCTAATAAGCTCAGTTACAAATTAAAACTTGAATTAGAGTCTCTGCCAAGTAAAGTAGAGGAACTTGAAGAGGCGGTAACCAAACAACAAGAACTGGTCAGCGATCCAGACTTCTTTAAACAAGACCAAGAAACTACCCACAGTGCATTGAACCATTTGGCAGAGCTCGAGTCGAAGCTGGAAGCCGCGTTTGAACGCTGGGAAGAATTAGAAGCATTGCAAAATCAGCAGTAAGGATTAAGATGAAATTTAAACTTTTAGCCGCGAGTGTCGCTGTTGCGCTTTCACAACAAGCAGCGGCTGCTACGTATCAGCTAACTGAATTACCTCGCCACGATAACAGTAAATACAGTTATATAACCGACGCCAACGAAGCCGGCGATATTATTGGTCATGCTTCTAACCTGTTTGGTGTAAAAATTGATGTGTCGTATATCGATTTTGAAGACAGTACCATACAAAGCGAGTATGACACGTATGAAAGTAGGCTTGAGGCTATTGACGAAGAGATTACTTTTACACTTGATGATATTGAAAACAATAATGCCGCAAACACAAATGCTCAGGCGCATACATTTATGCTGCTCTATTTAAGTAATAGAGGCAATAGTTTACAATTTCAAAAGGTAATTAGAACGGTATCACTAAGCTTTACAAATAATAGTGCTGAAGAGTTTGTGGTATTTGATAAACAGTCGCCGGACTTTGAAGGCTTAACCCGTTCGGTTGTGAATTACCTTACCAGCGTTTCGGAAGATGGTGTGATTAGTGCTTGGGGCAGTGCGCCATATGAAAAAATCACTTTCACTCCAGAAGGTGAAACTGAGGAAGAAACTTACTTTGTTCGTGACTGGCGTGAGCGTGGTGTGGTGATCTCGCCATCAAATCAACGTGTGGAACTTGAACCCGAGTTTTCACAATATGGTGGAACATCGAAAGCAACAGATATTAGCCAATTAGCTGACGGTGGTTATGTGGTTGTGGGGCAAAGTTCAATAGGATTAGCGCAAACTTCCCAAGAAGCCATAGAGGATAACTGTGATGGTGTTGATGAGCCAATGGAAGTTTGTGTCAAATTACTCGGGAACATATACCATCAGCGGGCCTACCAATGGACTTTAGACAGTGACTTTACCATCATAGACACTCAGGACTTAGGCTTAGCTTTTACGCCAGATGATGATGACGAAAGAGCCTACTCCAGTATAGCCATGGCAGTTAATAATAGTGGCATGGCGGTTGGATACTCGCGTGCTCGCAGACAAAGTGATGATGAGCTTTTGCTTTATGAACAAGCGGTCATTTATCAAAACGGTGAGCATAAAAGAATTAAAGAAGTTGAGTACTACAGTGAATATAGTAAGGCTATTGATGTAAATGACAATGGCATTGTAGTTGGCGTGGTGGGCCGTAAGGGTCGTACTTCTAATTTCGATACCACAGGCTTTTACTACGATACCCAAACGGATACGTATAATACCATCCCAAGTTATTTTGAGGGAGCGGAAGTCGACATTACCGACATCAATAACAACGGCTTTGTTATTGGTCAGGCGGAAGTTGAAAAAAGCGGTTCCAACCGTCGTCGTGAAGCCTTTATTTACGAGATCGGTGCAGAAGCAGCCATTAACCTGAATACTCTATTACCTTGTCGTAGTGATGACTTCCCATACACAATAGCAGAAGCGGTTAAAATCACCGATGACAATAAAGTGTATGCAATAGCTACCAAAACCGTGGAAAGACGTAACAGTTTAGGTGAAGTTGAAAAAGACAGTAATGGTGAGATTGAATATGAATCGGTCACCTTACCGGTACTTCTAACCCCTATTAGTGGTGAAGTAGAGGACTGTACTCCACCGGAGGCCGAAACCTATGAGCGTAATTCTGCGAGTTGGTCGTGGTTAAGCTTGTTGGCTCTGCCATTGGTTATGTTAAGACGCAGGCGCAAGTAGCACGGTTGAGATAGAAACAAAAAGCCCATCAGGGCTTTTTTGTTTTTAGTTATACTGAACTATGCTTATAGTTCACTTACTAAAGTGGATTAGGGTTAACTTTTACCACGGCCTTGCCAAGCTTTATTTACCGAGCGACGCCATAACAAGTCAATACCAAAAAAGCCAATTACGGCAGCAATGCTGGCACAGATTAAGGAGCCAGTAATAAACGCCGGACCAATGGTGGACAGGCTTTGCGCTAACCACTCCCAGCTGGCCTCAAAATGAAACGGCTGGCGCTCTTGGCCTAGGGCAAACACACCAACAATGTAAGAGCAATAAAATATCGGGGGCATGGTCAGTGGATTGGTGATCCATACTAAGGCAATCGACAGCGGTAGGTTAACGCGAAATGGAATCGCTAATGCCGCTGCTAATACCATCTGAAAGGGGACAGGGATGAACGCAAAAAATAACCCAACCGAAAAAGCGCCACGTGCCGAGCGGCGATTTAAATGCCACAAGTTGGCATCGTGCAACAAACTACCAAAAATCTTTAGTGATTTCTGTTGCTTGATTTTGTTGTGATCGGGTAAAAAGCGTTGAATCGTTTTTTTCGCCATTTGCAGCTGCCATCTACGTCAGTTCTAATTTGCTTAGGGGTATGCCTAGGGTGCTGTTTTGGCGTTTTTTTCCTCGATAATTGGAGGACAGCGTTTGCCTGCCTAAGCCTATATCTCTTAGGCTGTTATTCTAAGCTTTTTTACACCATTTTGGCAGGGTTTATTTTAGGCATTTTGATGGTATTGGCCCATTATGTAATTTTTTATCACCAAGATCTCAAGGCTATTGAAGACTCAGCAACCACTGAAATGGTCGGCACTGTAGTTCAGGTCGATAACTCACCAGCAGGACAAACATGGCTGGTCGATGTAGCCGCCATTGCTGAAAAGCCACTGCCTTGGTGGCGAAGCTCACTGGCTAAGCTTTATAGTCAAACTCATCGTCATAATGCTAATGTGGGTGACACCGTCACTGTAACAGCCAAATTAAGGCACTTCCGCAGTCGCATTAATATCGGACTTTTTAATCCTGAATTACATGCATTTCGCAAAAGGGTGTTATTTAAAGGCAGCATAACTAGCGTGACTAGGGTACTTAACACCCGGAGCTGGCGACAAGACTATCGTGTCGAAGTAGCCCATATCATGGCGTCATTTCGCTACGGCTGGTTATACTATTTATTACTCACCGGCGATACTGCCTTAGTTGACTACCAAGACAAACAGCAATTTCGTGAGCTGGGGCTCAGTCACTTATTGGCCATTTCAGGGCTGCACATTGGCATTGTCTTTATGCTGGCTTTTTCCATCATTAAATTAGTCAGCTACTGTGTGCAACCCGTACTTTCTCAGCGGGTTAACCTGCATCAGTTTTGCTTACTGTTTGCGTTACTATTAAGTGCAGCTTATGTGGTGGTGTGTGGTTACAGTGTCTCAGCCACAAGGGCGTTATTTATGGCAGCTTGTGGGGTTGTTATCTACACCTTTGCTTTGCCCATGTCATCACTGAAAGTGTTATTGTACGCCTTAACTGCAGTATTATTTTTTAACCCTTTCGCTGTCTTAAACCCAGGTCTCTATTACTCCTTTATTGCGGTTGCAGTATTACTGGCTACGGTAACCATGTGGCAACATGGCGGCAAAAAGTGGGGCTTGCTGTTACTTTGCCAAGCAATGCTATTTGTTCTATTAATGCCGCTAAACCTCTTTTATTTTGCTGGATTCAGCGTGATTTCACTGTTTGCCAACCTGTTGGTGATCCCTTTGGTTTCTGTGCTGCTCTTTCCGGCACTGTTACTGCAGCTGATACTGGGGTTTTACTTGCAACTGCATTGGCCGCTTAGTTGGTTGGACCAAGGTCTTGCTTGGTTGCTGACCGGCTTAGCTGAGTTTCCGTATCCTTGGCTTGAGAGCCGTGGTATTGATGGTCAATTGGTGGCATTGTGTTATCTGTCGTTACTGTTGCTGTGGCTGTTTCGCCATTATTTCGCCTTGCTGCCACTGAGTTGTTATATGATTTTTACGCTGGTGAGACCCCAGCCAAGTTGGCAGGTTGATTTTTTTGATGTCGGTCACGGCACAGCAGTACTGATCAGTCAGCAGCAAAATGGCATTTTGTATGATATTGGCGCAAAATATTTTGGCTTTTATTCGATGTTTGAGTTTGTCATTAAACCCTATTTAGTGCGCAATAACATTGCACTGCATCACACCATTATTAGTCATGATGACGGCGATCATAACGGTGGAATCACAGAGCTCAAAGCGTACGATAAGGGTAACTCACTCGCTTATTTTCATGGTCATGAGCCACAGCCAACACTTTGTCAACAAACCCAGCTGCACTTCGGTACTCTGCATCTTAGCAGCTTTCGAGCGCAGCAAAGTAACAACGACAACAACAATTCGTGTGTGCTGCGGGTTAGCGACGGCACCTTTACTGTGTTACTACCAGGCGACATCGAGGCCGCAGCTGAGCAAGATTTAGTGGCGCGGCAACAGCATAAGTTAGCTGCGGATATTCTCCTAGCGCCACATCATGGCAGTAAAAGCTCGTCAACCGCTGCCTTTATTGATGCGGTTTCTCCCACTCAGGTTATTTTTTCCAGCGCCTTTCACTCGCCATGGGAGATACCTGCAAAGGAAGTATTGCAACGCTACAGGCAAAGGCAGATAAAAATTCATGATACCGCCCAACATGGCCATATCCGTGTGGCGATTTATAACGACAAAGTGGTGGTAGAGCGAGCAAGAAACAAGGAAAATCACTGGTTTCTCAGATAATTCATTCAGTTTTGCTGATTTGAAAGTTACAATATCGCTTAACCAGAACAACAGAGGCTGGCAATGCAACCAACCGACAGACAAATATACGCTAGACTTTTTAGTTATGTGAAAGAGTTTAAGCTCGCAGCCATTTTTGCAGTAGTGGGTATGATAGGCTATGCCGCGATGGACGCCTCCTTTGTTGCTTTGATGGACCCCTTTATCGACGAAGGCTTAACCGCAGGCAATCGCGATGTCTTGAAGCTTGCGCCACTTGTGGTGATTGCGTTGGTGATAGGACGGGGTGTATTCAACTATATGGCCTCCTACTGTTTATCATATGTTGGCTCACAAGTAGTAAAAACACTTCGTCAGCAACTATTTGAACACATGCTGTATTTACCGGTGTCATTTCACGATCAACATTCGAATGGCGAACTGATTTCAAAAATTACCTTTGATACTGAGCAAGTTCAGCAGGCCGTTACCCGTGCACTGCAGGTGTTGATCCGAGAAGGGGCCTTTGTACTATTTTTGTTGATCACCATGTTTTATGCCAGCTGGCAGTTATCTTTGATCTTTTTGGTGATTGTGCCTGTGGTGGCGGTAATTGTGACTGTGGTCTCAAAGCGCTTTAAAAAAATCTCAAAAAATATCCAAGATGCCATGGGCGAGGTGACCAAGGGCTCAGAGCAGATGATGTCAGGGCATAAGGTCATTCATGGCTTTGGCGGTCAGGATAAAACCATTGCCCATTTTGCCAGCGTTAATAATCATAATCGCCAGCAACGGGTCAAAATGGATGCCACCAAAGCATTAAGCGTCTCTGTGATCCAAATTATTGCCGCCAGTGCCATGGCGGTGATCTTAGCTATTGTCGCCATGCCATCGATGATCGATAAAATTTCATCAGGCACTTTTGTGACTTTAATAACCTCGATGATGATGATGTTACGGCCATTAAAACAACTGGCCAACGTCAACAGTGATTTGCAACGGGGGATTTCTGCTGCGAACAGTGTGTTCAGTATTTTAGACTTAGACAAAGAGCACGATCAAGGCGAGCTTAACATCGAGCGCGCTAAGGGCAATATCGACATCAAAGGCTTAACTTTCACCTACCCAGGCAAAGACGAGCCTGTCATCGCAGATATGAGCCTAAATATCGCGGCAGGACAAAGTATTGCCCTCGTCGGGCGCAGTGGCTCGGGGAAGTCGACACTGTCGAATTTATTACCGCGATACTACGATATTGACCACGGCGTTATTGAGTTAGATGGCGTAGATATTCAGCACTACACTTTAGCTGATTTACGTGCGCAATTTGCCATCGTTTCGCAGCAAGTGGTGCTATTTAGCGACACGATTGCCAATAACATTATGTATGGCTTAACGCAGCCGCTAAGCCCTGAAGCGTTGGAGAAAGTCGCTAAGCAAGCCCATGTTTGGGAGTTCGTTAAAGACTTACCGGATGGCTTAAACACCATGATCGGTGAAAACGGTATGATGCTCTCGGGCGGGCAACGTCAGCGTATCGCCATTGCTCGTGCAATCGTGAAAGACGCGCCAATCCTGATCCTAGATGAAGCAACTTCAGCACTAGACACTGAGTCTGAGCGTTTTATCCAAGAAGCATTGCAAGAGTTAATGCGTGACAAAACCACCATTGTGATTGCTCATCGTTTATCTACCATTGAGCATTGCGATTGTATTTATGTTTTGGATAAAGGCCAAATTATAGAGCAGGGCAAACATCAGCAGCTGCTCGCCCAACAGGGCATGTACCATGCTTTGTGCAAAATGCAGTATGGTGGCCAATAACATGGCAAAGTGGCTGGAGCAAAACTGGTTTAAAAAGGTGAATTTGTTAACCCTACTGTTATTGCCCCTGACATTGCTGTTTCTTGGGGTCAGTACACTGAGAAGGCAACTTTATCGTGTTAAGGTGTTTCGTGCCTACCAAGCACCCGTGCCGGTATTAGTAGTGGGTAACATCAGTGTTGGTGGTAACGGCAAAACACCTTTCGTATTGTGGCTTGTACCATTGTTGCAACAGCTCGGATTTAAAGTCGCTGTGATCAGTCGCGGCTATGGTGCTAACCCGCCTGTTACGCCTTTTCTAGTGACCGCTGACACCGTCACTGAACAAGGGGGAGATGAACCATGTTTGTTGGCGCAGCGTTTGCGCTGCCCGGTAATGATAGGCGCAGACCGTCAAGCCAGCATTAAAAAGCTGCTAGCAGAGCATGACGTCAATATCATTGTTTGTGATGATGGGTTACAGCATTACCAGCTAGCCCGCGATATAGAATTTTGTATCATCGATAATCAACGACAATTTGGTAATGGTCTGGTGCTACCAGCAGGACCGCTGCGAGAGCCAATTAAACGCACACAGCAGGTTGATTTAGCCATTTATAATGGCGGCACAGAGCCATTGTCGTATAGTTTAGAAGGGCAAGGTTTCTATCGCGTCAAAGATGGCAAGCCTGCAGACAAAGTGGCAATGACTGGAGTCTCGGTGTGCGCCATTGGCAACCCAGCTCGGTTTGAGAGCAGCTTAGAGCAAAATGGTATTACCCTTACTGAAAGGCTGCATTTTGCCGATCACTATGCTTATCAAGCCGGTGACTTCGAGCCGCTGGGGCAAGAAGCCATTTTTATGACCGAGAAAGATGCGGTAAAGTGTAAATCATTTGCAAAAGACAACTGGTATTACCTAAAGGTAGATGCCAAACCCACACCGGCACTTTATGATGCGGTGGTAAACTTATTAAAAGAGAAAGAGATCAGACATGGCCTTTGACAGCAAACTATTAGAAATTATCGCGTGTCCTGTATGTAAAGGTAAATTAAGATACGACAAAGAAAACCAAGAGCTAATCAGCACGGCGGCAAAACTGGCTTACCCCATTAAAGACGATATTCCGGTGTTACTGGAAAACGAAGCCAGAGAGCTGACTAGCGATGAGGTAGAGCAGTGGAATTCGTAGTCGTTATACCTGCGCGTTTTGCTTCAAGTCGTTTACCTGGTAAGCCGCTCGCCGACATCGCGGGCAAACCCATGATCCAAAGGGTTTATGAGCAAGCAAGCCAAAGCGGCGCGAAAAAAGTCTACATCGCCACCGATCATGATGCGGTCTATCAAGCCGCCCTTGGCTTTACTCAAGATGTCATCATGACACGTGAAGATCATCAGTCAGGCACAGAGCGATTAGCGGAGGTGGTCGACACACTCGCTCTGGATGAACAGACGGTAGTGGTGAACGTTCAAGGGGACGAGCCTTTGCTGGAACCCGCTAACATTACTCAGGTGGCGGCACTCCTTGATGATGCAGAGGCGCCGATGGCAACCTTAAGTGTTGACGTTGCTGATGTTGAAGAGGTACTGAACCCCAATGCGGTGAAAGTAGTGGCTGATATTGGTGGTAATGCGCTGTATTTTTCCCGTGCCAGCATCCCATTTCAGCGCGACAGCATGATGACAGAGGATAAAACGCAGCTGAATGTTGCTCATTTCCAGCGCCATGTGGGCATTTATGCCTATCGTGCAGGGTTTATCAAAACCTATTTAGATCTTTCTCCGTCTCCTTTAGAGCAGCAAGAATCGTTAGAGCAACTGCGAGTGTTGTACCATGGCTATAAAATTAAAGTGGCTAAAGCGCAAAAGCCAGTCCACGCCGGGGTAGATACACCGGAAGATTTACAACGCGTGCAAGAGATATGGCATGGCTGAGTTTGCGATCATAGCCCAGCACAGTGATTTTGTTGTTGCCCATAAGCCGGCAGGTGTGAGCTTTCACAGCGAGCAACAAAGTGGTTTTGTGGCGCTACTGACCGAACAGTTAGGTTATCCGTTATTTCCGGTACACCGCCTGGATAAAGTCACCTCTGGGCTCATTTTGTTGGCCAAATCCAGCGCCGCTGCTCGGCAGTTTACGGCATTGTTCAGTGCCCGAGAAATTGATAAATACTACCTGGCTTTGATCACCGCTAAACCGAAAAAGAAGCAGGGCTGGGTAAAAGGCGACATGGCCAAATCTCGCCGTGGTACGTATAAGTTAACTAAAACCAAATTAAACCCAGCGGTAACACGGTTTTATTCTTGTGCCATTGCGCCAAATCTGAGAGCCTGCATTGTCAAACCATATTCCGGCAAAACTCACCAGATAAGGGTAGCAATGAAAAGTTTGGGCGCGCCAATATTAGGTGATGTTGCTTATGGTGGCGATAAAGCCGATCGCACTTATTTGCACGCCTATTGCCTAGAGTTTGTTTGGCAAGGCCAGCAGCACAGTTATCACGCCTTACCAGACAAAGGCGAACACTTTGCACAATTAACAGCAAACGAAATTTTTTCCAGTTGGCAGCAGCCAAACAAGCTAGAGTGGTAAAATGACTGAATCAAATAGAGCGTTACGATTTGGCGGTATTGGTCGTTTATATGGTAACAAAGAACTGCAAGCACTAGAGCAAGCACACTTTTGCGTTATTGGCATTGGTGGTGTAGGAAGTTGGGCGGCAGAGGCCCTAGTTCGGACTGGGGTGGGTAAAATCACCTTAATCGACATGGATGATATTTGTGTAACTAACGTCAATCGCCAGCTCCATGCTGACAGCCATAGCATTGGCCAACAAAAAATTGAAGCCATGAAAGCCCGTTGTTTGGCCATAAACCCTGATTGTGAAGTAACTCTCATTGATGACTTTTTAATGCTAGACAACATTAGGGAGTATATCCAAGGTTTTGATTATGTTATTGACTGCATTGACGCGGTGAAGGAAAAAGCGGCGTTAATCGCACATTGCAAACGCAATAAAATACCAATTATCACCACAGGTGGCGCTGGTGGCCAAACCGACCCCAGTCAAATCCAATACGGTGACGTGGCCAAAACCACACACGATCCCTTGTTGGCCAAAGTACGTTACCTGTTACGCAAGCAATATAACTTTACCACAAACCCTAAGCGTAAGTTTGCGGTGGACTGTGTCTATTCAACCGAGCAGTTGGTGTACCCAAGTAGCGATGGCACTGTGTGTAAAATGAAACAGCAAGCCGAAGGTGGTAAGAACATGGACTGTGCCACAGGTTTTGGCTCCGCCACCATGGTGACGGGAAGTTTTGGCTTTTACGCAGCGGCCAGAGCTATCCAAAAATACCTGATAAAATCCGTTAAGTAATACATTTAGAGCGTAATAAAAAACGGGCACCAACGTTTGGGGCCCGTTTTTATTTCAGTGATAAGTGTCTACAACAAGCCTGTAATGTACCTTGCTGGCTTGATATGTAGCGGGTTTAATCGTACTGCTTAGCCGCCAATTGTATCTGCTCGACAATAGCCCTAATGCCATTACCTCGAGAAGGGCTTAAGTGAGCAATAAGACCCAGCGATTGAAATAAGCCATAGACATCGGCTTGAGCCGCTTGTTGCGGAGATTTGCCAGCAAAAGCAGCAATAATGATGGTTAACAGTCCCCGAACTATACGAGTATCTGAATCGGCCATCAGCACCATCTGCTGCTGGCTGTCATCGAGTTCAATATACAACCAGACATTACTATCACAGCCAGACACTAATGCCGATGGCACTTTCAACTCATCCGGCAGGGCGGGTAGTTGTTTGCCCAATAACATAATTTCGCGATATTTTGCCTGCCAACCGCTGCAGGCGGTTAATTTTTCTGTGATGGTAGCGATGTTCATGATTAATCTATCAGCTCTATTGTTGATTTTAGCGCACTAATAAATTGCGCAATATCCTCTTCGTTATTATAAAAAGCCAGGCTTACCCTTACCGTGCCGTTGAGGTTTAGTTGTTTCATCAACGGCTGGGTACAGTGATGGCCACTGCGTACGGCAACACCATAGGTATTAAGCAAGGTCGCCATGTCATAATGGTGCTCGTGTTTGTAATTAAAGCTAATCACACCGGCGTTATGATGGCGATCACCATAGATTGCGATGCCAGGAATTTGTTCCATTTCTGCTAATAGCTTGCGATACAGCTGTTGCTCATATTGGAATAGCGCGTCACTATCTATCTGGTTGAGGTATTCAAGTGCCGCAGCAAACGCGATAACACCGGCGATGTTTGGGGTACCCGGCTCAAATTTAGCGGGCGCCGAGCGGAACGTGGTTTCCTCGAATGTCACCGTTGCTATCATTTCCCCACCAGTTTGATAGACCGGTAAAGCATCGAGTTTGTCATAGCGACCATACAGCCCACCAATACCGGTAGGGCCAAGCGCTTTGTGGCCAGAGAAAACATAAAAATCACAACCAAGCTCGCGTAAATTAGGACGCAAATGCAGTAACGATTGGGCACCATCAACCACGGTGGTGATCCCTAATTGTTGGCAGCATTGTATTAGAGCGTCTATGGGCTGAATATTGCCCAAGGCGTTAGACACATGGCCGATAGCTAAAACGTCTGGCTGATGTTGCTGCAGTAATGCCAACGAGCCCGCTAAGTCCAACTTGCCTTCCTCTAGCATGGGCAGCACCAATAGTTCAGCACCGCTGCGGGCACAGGCTTGTTGCCATGGCACTATATTAGCGTGATGTTCGAATGGGCTAATTACCACCTTGCTGTGCTCAGTAAATTCAGCACTTAAGCCACTGGCAAGCAAGTTTATCGCAGCCGTTGCACCACTGGTCCAGACGATTTCTTTGCCATCAACATGAAAAAAATCGGCGGTGAGTTGGCGGGCATGTTCGTACCTAGTTGTCGCACGCTCACTGAGGGTATGTAAACCTCGATGTACATTTGAATTCTCATTCTCATAAAAAGTTTTTATTACATCGATAACCTGAGCCGGTTTTTGCGTTGTTGCGGCGGAGTCGAAGTAACATAGCCTTTGGCCATCGAGCTTTTGCTCTAAAATAGCGAAGTCTTGGCGCAGCGATTGTATACTAGTCATAACATACCTGAGGTGATTTGACGGCGGGATTTTAGCGAAATCAAGGCGAGAATAAAACAAAAAAGGCCGCAATAGCGGCCTTTTTTAATCTTGATACTAAGACTATCTCTGATCTTGACCTTTGTAGTCGCGAGCTGTGTAGCCTTTGTAAAGCTGACGAGGACGGCCAATTTTGTGGCCAGGCTGCGACAGCATTTCATTCCAGTGTGAGATCCAACCAACAGTACGAGACATCGCGAAGATAACCGTGAACATGCTAGTAGGAATGCCGATAGCTTTCAGGATGATGCCTGAGTAGAAATCAACGTTAGGATATAGCTTCTTCTCAACGAAGTACGGGTCTTCAAGAGCGATTTGTTCAAGCTTCATCGCTACGTCTAGCAATGGATCTTGGATGTTAAGCTCTTCAAGTACTTCGTGACACGTTTGACGCATTACCGTGGCGCGTGGGTCGAAGTTTTTGTAAACACGGTGGCCAAAGCCCATAAGGCGGAATGGGTCGTTCTTGTCTTTCGCTTTAGCGATGTACTCGTCAATGCGATCCACAGAACCGATTTCTTCCAACATGTTAAGACATGCTTCGTTAGCACCGCCGTGTGCAGGGCCCCACAGTGACGCGATACCTGCAGAGATACACGCATACGGGTTAGCGCCTGAAGAGCCAGCTAAACGAACAGTAGACGTTGACGCATTTTGTTCATGGTCAGCGTGAAGCATAAAGATTTTATCCATTGCTTTAGCTAGCACAGGATTCACTTGGTATTCTTCAGCCGGTACAGAGAACATCATGTGTAAGAAGTTTTCTGCATAGCTTAAGTCGTTACGAGGGTATACGAAAGGCTGGCCAACGTTGTACTTGTATGCCATCGCCGCGATAGTTGGTAGTTTAGCAACCAACTTAATTGCACAACGCATGCGCTGTTCTTCATCCGAAATATCAAGATCTGAGTGATAGAACGAAGACAATGCACCAACCACACCACATAGCATAGCCATAGGGTGAGCATCGACACGGAAGCCCTGGAAGAAGGCAGCGATTTTCTCGTGCATCATGGTATTGCGAGTAACTTCATCAGAGAACTCGGCTAGTTGTTCTTTGTTTGGTAGCTCACCGTTTAGAAGTAAGTAACAAAGCTCAATATAGTTTGAGTTTTCAGCTAGTTGTTCGATTGGATAACCGCGATGAAGCAGCACACCCTTGGCACCGTCGATGTAGGTGATCGACGAGTCGCAAGAAGCAGTCGACATGAATCCTGGGTCATAAGTGAATAGGCCGTGAGCACCGAACGAACGAACGTCAACTACGTCTTGACCTGCAGTACCTTCGTAAATTGGTAACTCAATCGGATCATGACCATCAATGTGGACTGTGGCTTTCTTATCTGCCATCTATTTGTCTCCTATTTAATAACAACATTCTGATTGTTATGTTGTGATACTAATGTTAAGCAAATTCAGATCATTCTAACTTATAAACCGGGTAAGAAGTCAATTTTTCTGAGATTTATGCATATATGTATAATAAATATTCTATGGCGATTAAATATTAGACCATTCGCTAATTCGCAAGCTTCTCAATCTAAACAAGAATTGTAAAAGGGCGGATAGCCTTATATACTGTCAACGGTTTTATACCGTATCGTCTGTGGGTAAACCTATTTTTACATCAATTTTTTACACTCCAGTGAACTTTTTGGTGTCCTAATTGGTTTATCTAGAGTGTGCCATCTACATTGCACTATGTAGGTGGGTTTCATAAAAACAAGTAGATGAGCTCCTTTGTGAGCAAAGATGGGCAAGTAACTGTGAAAAAGCAAAGACCTGTAAATCTAGATCTTACGACTATATCTATGCCGCCAACGGCTAAGGCGTCGATTCTACACCGTGTCACCGGTGTGGCATTCTTCTTCGCTTTGACCTTTGTGATTTGGGCTTGGGCTGAATCACTCTCTTCACCAGAAGGCTTCACGTTCGTAACCGAACTGATGACCGGCTTCATCGCGAAATTCATCGCGTGGGGTACCCTAACTGCATTGTCTTACCACATTATCGGTGGTATCCGTCACATGATTCAGGATATGGGACACTGGGAAGAATTAGAATCGGGCAATAACAGCGCTAAGATTGCATTGGCAATCTGGGTTATCGTAGCAATTCTAGCTGGAGTGTGGATATGGTCTTAAATCAAGCGACTCTTAAGCGTGATGGCGTACAAGACTACGTCTCACTGCGCTCAACTGCGTTAATTATCCTTGCATATGCGGTATTTATCGTAGGTTATCTTCTTCTTACCCCTGAGCTAACGTACGAAGCGTGGAACGGGTTGTTTTCTAACCTAGTTATGAAAGCAGCAACCATGATCACCTTGGTGTGCATTATGGTTCATACCCGTATTGGTTTGTGGCAGGTACTAACGGACTACGTTAAAGGCGCCACTATGCGTTCAGTACTGAGCTTTGTATTAAACCTGATCGCACTAGCTTACGTAGCTATTGGTCTCTTTGTTTTATGGGGTGTTTAAGTGAAATATAACGTACGCGAATTTGACGCAGTAGTAGTAGGTGCTGGTGGCGCTGGTATGCGCGCGGCCCTAGCTATCTCAGAATCAGGTAAAACCTGTGCACTAATTTCTAAGGTATTCCCAACTCGTTCGCACACGGTATCGGCGCAGGGTGGTATCACCGTAGCGTTAGGTAACTCGCACGAGGATAACTGGGAATGGCACATGTACGATACGGTTAAAGGTTCTGATTACATCGGTGACCAAGACGCTATCGAGTACATGACTAAAACTGGCCCAGAGGCAATCACTGAGCTTGAGAACATGGGGTTACCATTCTCGCGTTTTGAAAATGGTCGTGTTTACCAACGTCCTTTCGGTGGTCAGTCGAAAAACTTTGGCGGTGAACAAGCCGCTCGTACTGCTGCTGCAGCGGACCGTACTGGTCACGCATTGCTACACTGCTTGTACCAACAGAACGTAAAAAATAACACAAACGTATTCTCTGAATGGTACGCACTGGACCTAGTTAAAAACGACAAAGGCGATGTGGTTGGTGTTACAGCGATTGATATTGAAAGCGGTGAAGTCGTTTTCTTCAAATCAAAAGCGGTAGTACTTGCAACCGGCGGTGCTGGTCGTATTTATGCATCTACTACCAACGCGCACATCAACACTGGTGACGGTGTTGGTATGGCTGTTCGCGCTGGCATTGGCATGCAAGACATGGAAATGTGGCAATTCCACCCAACCGGTATCGCAGGCGCTGGTACACTAGTGACTGAAGGCTGTCGTGGTGAAGGTGGTTACCTGTTAAACAAAGACGGTGAGCGCTTCATGGAGCGTTATGCCCCTAACGCTAAAGACCTTGCAGGTCGTGACGTTGTGGCCCGCGCTATGATGACAGAAATCCGTGAAGGTCGTGGTTGTGAAGGCCCTTGGGGTACGCACATCAAACTTAAGTTAGATCACCTAGGTGCAGAAACACTGAACTTACGCCTACCTGGTGTATGTGACTTATCTAAGACGTTTGCCCACGTAGATCCGGCAGAAGAGCCAATTCCAGTTATCCCAACATGTCACTACATGATGGGTGGTGTACCGACCAACGTTCATGGTCAGGTACTGGATGTCAACGAAGCGGGCGAAGAGCGTATTGTTGAAGGTCTGTTCGCCGTTGGTGAAATTGCCTGTGTATCGGTACACGGTGCAAACCGTCTTGGTGGTAACTCACTGCTTGACCTTGTGGTATTTGGTCGTGCTGCAGGTAACTTCTTAGGCACTTACCTAAGCGACTTTGAGTCAACTGGCGATGCTACGGCAGACGACGTTGACCAGGCACTGGCGAGATTCAATCGCTGGGAAAGCTCTGAGAAAGGTAAGGGCGAGGATCCGGTGCAAATCAAGAAAGATTTGCAAGAGTGTATGCAACTTAACTTCTCGGTATTCCGTGAAGGCGACGCTATGGCCGATGGCCTGAAAGATCTTAAACAGATCCGTGAGCGTCTTAAGCATGCCCGTTTGGACGATAAGTCAAGCGAGTTCAACACTCAGCGTATTGAGTGTTTAGAGCTAGATAACCTGATGGAAACGGCTTTCTCAACTGCGGTAGCTGCAAACTTCCGTACTGAGAGTCGTGGTGCGCACTCGCGCTTTGACTTCCCTGAGCGTGATGATGAGAACTGGCTATGCCACTCAATTTATCACCCGCAGTCTGATGCGATGAGTAAACGCGAAGTAAACTTTGCGCCGACGACTCGCGAAGCGTTCCCACCTAAAGCACGTACATACTAGGAGCTAAGCGATGGCAACTTTAGAATTATCTGTTTATCGTTATAATCCTGATGAAGATGCAGCACCGCGCATGCAAGACTACACTCTAGAGGTAGAGGAAGGTCGTGACATGATGGTGCTAGATGCTCTGATGCAGTTAAAAGAGCAAGATCCATCTTTATCATTCCGCCGCTCATGCCGTGAAGGTGTGTGTGGTTCTGACGGTGTAAACATGAACGGTAAAAACGGTCTTGCTTGCATTACGCCTATTTCAGCATTGCAAAAAGGCGGCAAAGGCAAAATCGTTGTACGTCCATTACCGGGTCTTCCGGTTATTCGTGACTTGGTTATCGACATGAGCCAATTCTACACGCAATACGAGAAGGTTAAGCCGTACCTAATTAATGACAAGCCAACCGGTGGTGAAGAGCGTTTACAGTCAGTTGAAGACCGTGAAAAGCTTGACGGCCTGTACGAGTGTATTCTTTGTGCTTGTTGTTCAACGTCTTGTCCGTCTTTCTGGTGGAACCCAGATAAGTTCATCGGTCCTGCTGGCCTACTTCACGCTTACCGTTTCTTGGCTGATAGCCGTGATACGGCAACCGAAGAACGTCTTGCAGACCTTGATGATGCATTCAGCGTTTTCCGCTGTCACAGTATCATGAACTGTGTTAGCGTATGTCCTAAAGGCCTTAATCCGACTAAGGCAATTGGACAAATTAAATCAATGTTGTTAAACCGTTCGGTATAACACATACTACTAGCTAAGATGGCAAGCATTAGCTTGCCATCTTGTTTTCGTTTAAGTTTCTGCGCTAGATAAAAGGGCTAATAAATGCACGAAGGTGTGATGAAGGCATGGCTAGAATCTTCGCACTTGTACGGCGGTAACGTCGCATACGTAGAAGATCTATATGAGGCGTATCTAGACGATGCAGCTTCAGTGCCAGAAGAATGGCGAGAGGTGTTTGATCAACTGCCAAAAGTTGATGGGGTGGATGTTGATGCAAAACATTCAGAAGTAAGAGCGCAATTTGCTGAGCTTGCTAAAAACAAACACAAAGAGGTCGTGGTATCGGCAGAAGGTGCTGCTGACGCTAAACAAGTTAAAGTTCTGCAGTTAATTAACGCATTTCGATTCCGTGGTCATCAAAACGCAAACCTCGATCCCCTTGGGATTTGGCAAAGAGAGCGCGTTCGTGATTTAGACCCGAGTTTTCACGATTTAACTGATGCAGACCTAGATAAAGAATTTAACGTTGGCTCTTTTGCTTGTGGCAAAGAGACAATGAAACTGAAAGATTTGTATGCTGCCTTAAAAGAAACCTATTGTGGTTCGATTGGCGCAGAGTACATGCACATCACCTCAACGGAAGAAAAACGTTGGATCCAACAACGTTTAGAGTCCACCTTCGCCAAGCCTCAGTTTGACAAAGAAATGAAACTACGAATTTACAAAGGCCTGACGGCAGCAGACGGTCTGGAGAAATACCTAGGGGCGAAATTCCCAGGTGCTAAGCGTTTCTCACTTGAGGGTGGTGATGCCCTAGTGCCAATGCTGAAAGAGCTGATGCACCGCGCTGGTGAAAGCGGCCAAGAAGAAGCGGTTATTGGCATGGCCCACCGTGGTCGTTTGAACGTGTTAGTTAACGTCTTAGGTAAAAACCCGCAGGAGCTATTTGACGAGTTTGCTGGTAAATACGGCGAACAAGCCGGTTCTGGTGACGTGAAATACCACATGGGTTATTCTTCTGACTTTGGCACTAAGGGCGGCAACGTTCATATGGCCTTGGCCTTTAACCCGTCTCACTTAGAGATTGTTAATCCAGTGGTCATGGGTTCTGTACGTGCTCGTCTTGACCGTTTGAATTGCCAAAGCGGCTCCAAGGCATTACCTATTACGATCCATGGTGACTCAGCGATCGCTGGTCAAGGTGTTGTACAAGAAACATTTAACTTATCGCAAACCCGCGCTTACGGCGTTGGTGGTACAGTTCGTATTGTGGTGAATAACCAAGTTGGTTTCACCACTTCTAAACGTGAAGACACGCGTTCAACTGAGTACTGTACAGACATTGCGAAAATGGTTCAGGCGCCAATTTTCCACGTTAATTCTGACGATCCAGAAGCCGTTGCTTTTGTTACTCAAGTGGCATTGGATTACCGTAACAAATTTAAGCGTGATGTTGTTATTGACCTAGTTTGTTACCGTCGTCATGGTCACAATGAAGCGGATGAGCCAAATGCTACTCAACCGTTAATGTACCAAAAAGTGAAGAAGCACCCTGTACCGCGTCAGCTTTACTCTGAGCAGCTGATTAAAGAAGGGGTGATTTCGGAAGCAGAAGCGAAACAAATTTCCGATGACTACCGTAATGGTCTAGATAAAGGCCAGTGCGTTGTAGAAGAAATCCAAAAAGAAACTAAGCATTCTTCGGATTGGTCTAAATACGTTGGCCATGATTGGGATACGCCTTACGAGCCAAAACTTGATGTTGCAAAACTCAAAGAACTTGGTGAAAAGGTTGCTAGTTACCCAGAAGGTCATAAAGCTCAGTCTCGGGTTAAGAAAATTTATGACGACCGTATGGCCATGGCTAAAGGCGATAAGCCTTTGGACTGGGGTATGGCTGAGACTCTTGCCTACGCAACCTTAGTAGAAGAGGGAACAGACATACGTCTTACCGGTCAAGACTCAGGTCGTGGTACTTTCTTCCACCGTCATGCGGTAGTGCATAACCAAGAAGACGCATCAACTTATTTGCCACTGCAACACATCAGTGACAATCAAGGTGTGTTTGAAGTTTATGATTCAGTGTTATCTGAAGAAGCTGTGCTGGCGTTTGAGTATGGTTACGCCACGGCTGAACCAACGTCATTGGTATTATGGGAAGCGCAGTTTGGTGACTTTGCCAATGGTGCCCAGGTTGTATTTGACCAATTCTTGAGCTCTGGTGAGCAAAAGTGGGGCCGTTTATGTGGCTTAACCATGTTGTTACCTCATGGCTATGAAGGTCAAGGTCCAGAACACAGTTCAGCGCGCTTAGAGCGTTATCTGCAATTGTGTGCAGACCACAACATGCAAGTCTGTGTGCCAACGACGCCAGCGCAAGTATATGCTATGCTGCGCCGTCAATCGGTACGTCCATTACGTCGTCCACTGATTGTACTTACACCAAAATCACTGCTACGTCATCCATTGGCTGTATCTAGCCTTGAAGAGCTTGCCGATGGCGTGTTCCACAACATGATTGATGAAATTGATGACATCAACCCTGAGAAAGTGGAACGTGTTATATTCTGTAGCGGTAAGGTGTACTACGAACTACTGCAAGAGCGTCGTAAGCAAGAACTAGACAATGTTGCTATTGTCCGTGTTGAACAACTGTATCCGTTCCCTCATAAAGAGATGGACGAGATCATGGCTCGCTACCAACACGTTAAAGATTTCGTATGGTGTCAAGAAGAGCCGCAAAACCAAGGTGCTTGGTACTGCTCGCAACACCATTTCTGGGAAGCCATTCCATCAGGTGCTAATTTATCTTACGCTGGTCGTAAAGCGGCAGCAGCGCCTGCTTGTGGTTATATGTCTACCCATACTAAAGAACAAAACGCGTTAATTGCTGACGCTTTAACAATTAAGAAATAAGGAATAAGAGATGACAACCGAAATCAAGGTGCCTGTTCTTCCTGAGTCTGTTGCTGATGCAACGGTTGCCACTTGGCATGTAAGCGTTGGCGATAAAGTGACTCGAGATCAAAATCTAGTTGATATCGAAACTGATAAAGTGGTTTTAGAAGTTGTAGCACCAGAAGATGGTGTTATAACTGAGATTTCCGAAACTGAAGGAGCTACGGTTCTTTCAGATCAAGTAATCGCGCAACTGGGCGAGGCCGATGCTGCTGGTGCTTCTGACTCATCAGACTCATCGAAATCAGAACCAGAGCAAAACAAAGAAGAATCAGCCGCGTCAGACCCGACGCAAGCATCAGAAGGTAAAGAAGTGGACATTAAAGTACCTGTACTTCCTGAATCAGTAGCAGACGCTACCATTGCGACTTGGCACGTACAGCCAGGCGAATCTGTTAGCCGTGACCAAAACTTGGTTGATATTGAAACCGACAAAGTGGTTCTTGAAGTAGTTGCACCAGATGATGGTGTGATGGGCGAACAAATCCATGGCGAAGGTGAAACCGTTCTTGCTGATCAAGTGATTGGTAAAGTGGTAGCGGGCAGCGGTTCTGCACCGGCATCAGCGCCTGCAGAAGCGAAGCAAGAATCAACGTCTTCTGACTCTGACGAAAACTCAGATGTGTTAACGCCGTCAGTACGTCGTATGATTGCTGAGAAAGGCCTAGATGCGTCTAAGATCAAAGGTTCAGGTAAAGGTGGTCGTATCACCAAAGAAGACGTGGACAACTTCTTGAAGTCAGGCGCTAAGTCTGAATCAAAGCCAACAGCTTCTAGCACCACTACGGCACCAGTAGGTGAGCGTACGCAAAAACGCGTTCCAATGACGCGTCTTCGTAAGACCATTGCTAACCGCCTACTTGAAGCGAAGAATTCAACTGCAATGTTGACCACATTCAACGAAGTAAACATGAAGCCAATCATGGATCTTCGTAAGCAATACAAAGACGTATTTGAAGAGCGTCACGGTATTCGCTTAGGCTTTATGTCTTTCTACGTGAAAGCCGTAACTGAAGCACTTAAGCGCTTCCCGGAAGTGAATGCGTCAATCGACGGTGATGATATCGTTTATCACAACTACTTCGACATCAGCATCGCGGTATCTACGCCACGTGGTCTTGTGACTCCAGTACTACGTGACTGTGATAAGCTATCGGTTGCTGAAATTGAGAAAGGTATTCGTGAATTGGCACTAAAAGGTCGTGACGGCAAACTTACCGTTGATGACATGACTGGTGGTAACTTTACAATCACCAATGGTGGTGTATTTGGCTCGTTGATTTCAACGCCTATCATCAACCTACCTCAGTCTTCTATCTTGGGCATGCACAAAATCCAAGAGCGTCCAATGGCAGTAAACGGCAAGGTTGAAATCTTACCGATGATGTACTTGGCACTGTCGTACGATCACCGTCAAATTGATGGTAAAGAGTCGGTTGGCTTCTTAGTAACAATCAAAGAGTTGCTTGAAGATCCAACGCGTCTACTACTCGACGTATAACGTTTGTTTAAAGAATAAGCTGTATGCACGCATACAGCTTTTTTTTTGCGCCTTTGGTCTAAGTGGGGTTTTCATAGCAAGCCTTGGGATCTATACTATGAGCGCAATTTGGGATAGCTGATTATTTGCATAAATATTCAGCTTTTTTAGTATAAAAAATTGGATAAAGCATCATGAATTTGCATGAGTATCAGGCAAAACAACTTTTTGCCGAATATGGTCTACCTGTATCAGAAGGCTTTGCTTGTGATACACCTCAAGAAGCAGTTGAAGCTGCAGGTAAAATCGGTGGAGACAAGTGGGTTGTTAAATGTCAAGTACACGCTGGCGGCCGTGGTAAAGCGGGCGGTGTTAAACTGGCAGACAGCAAAGACGAAATCCGCGCATTCGCTGAAAACTGGTTAGGCAAAAACCTAGTTACTTACCAAACAGACGAGAAAGGTCAGCCAGTTGCTAAAATTTTAGTAGAAAGCTGCACTGATATTGCAAATGAACTATACCTAGGTGCCGTAGTTGACCGTGGAACACGTAAAGTTGTGTTCATGGCATCGACTGAAGGCGGTGTAGAAATCGAACAAGTTGCAGAAGAAACGCCTGAACTAATTCACAAAGCTGAGATCGATCCACTAGTTGGTCCTCAAGCTTATCAAGGTCGTGAGCTGGCGTTCAAACTTGGCTTGAACCCAACGCAAGTTAAGCAGTTCACTAAGATCTTTATGGGTCTTGCGCAAATGTTCATTAACCATGACTTCGCGCTACTTGAAATCAACCCATTAGTAATCACTGATGAAGGCAACCTTCACTGTCTAGACGGCAAAATCGGTGTTGATGGCAACGCGTTATTCCGCCAGCCTAAAATCCGTGAATTCCACGATCCTTCGCAAGAAGATGCTCGTGAAGCACACGCGGCAAGCTTTGAGCTTAACTACGTTGCATTAGACGGTAACGTTGGTTGTATGGTTAACGGTGCAGGCCTTGCGATGGGTACTATGGACATCGTAAACCTACATGGTGGCAAGCCAGCTAACTTCCTAGACGTTGGTGGCGGCGCAACCAAAGAGCGTGTATCAGAAGCATTCAAGATCATCCTTTCTGATGACAACGTGAAAGCAGTACTAGTTAACATCTTCGGTGGTATCGTACGTTGTGACATGATCGCAGAAGGTATTATCGGTGCGGTTAAAGAAGTTGGCGTAAACGTACCAGTAGTTGTACGTCTTGAAGGTACTAACGCGGAAGCTGGTCGTGAAGTACTAGCTAACTCAGGCCTTGACATCATTGCAGCTGAGTCTCTAACTGACGCTGCTGAGAAAGTAGTTGCTGCTGCGGAGGGCAAATAATGTCTGTATTAATTAACAAAGATACTAAAGTAATCTGTCAAGGTTTCACTGGTGGTCAGGGTACTTTCCACTCTGAGCAAGCTATCCAGTACGGTACACAAATGGTTGGTGGTGTTTCTCCTGGTAAAGGCGGCACAACTCACCTAGGCCTACCTGTATTTAACACAGTACGCGAAGCGGTAGAGTCTACAGGTGCAACGGCATCTGTTATCTATGTACCAGCTGCTTTTTGTAAAGACGCTATCCTTGAAGCGATCGACGCAGGCATCGAGCTAATCGTTTGTATCACTGAAGGTATCCCAACACTTGACATGGTTGATGTTAAAGTGAAGTTGGATGAAACGGGCGTTCGTATGATTGGTCCTAACTGCCCAGGTGTTATCACTCCAGGTGAAACTAAGATTGGTATCATGCCAGGCCACATCCACAAGCCAGGTAAAGTAGGTATCGTATCACGTTCTGGTACACTTACTTACGAAGCGGTTAAGCAAACTACTGACGCAGGCTTTGGTCAGTCTACGTGTGTTGGTATCGGTGGTGACCCAATCCCAGGTACTAACTTCATCGACGTGCTAGAAATGTTCGAGAAAGACGACCAAACTGAAGCAATCGTGATGATCGGTGAGATCGGCGGTACTGCTGAAGAAGAAGCGGCTGAATACATCAAGCACAACGTAACTAAACCAGTGGTTTCTTACATTGCTGGTGTTACAGCTCCTCCAGGTAAGCGTATGGGTCACGCTGGTGCAATTATCGCAGGCGGTAAAGGCACAGCTGATGAGAAATTCGCAGCCCTTGAAGAAGCAGGCGTTAAAACAGTACGCTCTCTTGCAGAAATCGGTTCTGCACTAAAAGAGAAAGCAGGCTGGTAATTGATTTAACAATCAATTGACGCTAAAAAGGCTCCTTAAGGGGCCTTTTTTGTGGCTAACTATTAGCGCAGACAATGAGCAAACTAATACCAATTCGCTTAATTAAGTGGTCTATTTGAGGCAAGAAAATTCTGTCGATAACACCGCTCTCGCGTCCTGCTACCGCCAAGGTACCTACATCCGTGTAGGCAAGGCAAAAATTTTGCTATTTAGTTGTTCTAAATGAGAAATTTTTAACGCAGTTAGCGTCGAATTAGCTCCCTCAAATTGAGCAGGTATTAATGCGGATTGGTATAATTAAGCCAGTGTTTATTTAATCTTAAGGAAGTAAGGAAAGTGAATCTTTATTTACTCGTAGCAGGGATATTGACTTTGATTGCAGCGCTGTTGCATCTCGGTTGTATTTATTTTGGCGCTTCTTGGTATCGGTTTTTTGGTGCCGGCGAGCACATGGCACGACTTGCTGAGCAGGGTAGTCATTATCCAACACTGATCACTAGTGTCATCACGTTTGTGCTGCTGATATGGTCTGCTTACGCTGCTGCTGGGGCCGGGTTGTTGGCCAAACTTCCCTTTATGCGCTGGGTATTGTCGAGCATCACGCTTTTACTTCTGCTGCGAGCGGTCGCTGGTTTTTATTTTATTTTTCAACCCTTGGGGCGCACGCCAGCATTTTGGCTCTGGAGCTCATTAATCTGTTTACTTTTAGCATGCTTTTACGGACTGGGCTTAATACGACAATGGCCAGCGTTGGCAAAAAAATAAACCGGGGTTTTATGCCGGCGTATGATACTACTAGACACTATACTCGCGCTCGACTTTGGCAATGCGTGTGGTGTAACTGGTATACCACTTTTGCTGGCCGTGCTTTTGTGCTTCAACGTGCTCGGCATTGGCTTTCCATGCTTTAATTGATTCTAGGTCTTGCCAATAAGATACGGTGATGCCAACGTCTTCTCGCGCTGATTCTATGCCTAAAAAACCAGGTTGCAATTGCGCCAGCTCTACCATTCTTGCTGCGGTTTGCGCATACCCTTCATCGTCACTGTTTTTAATATTGGTAAAAATGACCGCGTAATAGGGGGGTGCTGGGGTTTTTGCTATCATAAGCTGGTTTGTGTTCCTAATATGTCTGTATTCCTTTATAGCAGTGAAAACAGGCCTTGATCAACCTGTGTAATGACACCGTGCTCTGTTATTGTTTACGGCTTGACTCGATTTTAACTTGTACGCTGGCGAACCCACGCCTTTTTATCCGCAATTAGCACTATCCTACAGATATCGCTTTAATTTTAAGTTCATTTAAAACAACGAGTTGAGAATAAATCTGTATTTTGTGGATAATAAATATTGTATACAATATATCAATTGTGTATTGTTTAGTCGTTACCAACACACACTCACATCAATGGGAACAAAAGGAAAAACAATGCGTAATAACAAAAAAATCACGCAACTATTTAACAAAACACTCACCGCCTCGGCCTTGATGATTGCCCTTGGCAGCAGCAGTGCGTTTGCGGCAGATGGCAATAGTACGGTTAAAGGCAACATAGTCAACAGCCAAGGCGCGGACCTTAATAATGCTCAGCTGGTCTTTACCCATAAAAGCAAAGGCCTGGTTTTTACTGTGCAAACCAATAGTAAGGGTGAGTATCTTTTGCGAAACCTGCCGGTAGGTCGCTACTCGGTGGCGATTAACAAACAGGGGTTTGAAACCGTGATAGAGCAGGATATTGCCCTTAATATTGGTCAAGCCATGATCCTCGATGCCCAGCTCCTGCGCGCAGGGCAAGATATTGAAAGGATCGCAGTCACTGGTACGGCAATTCGTCGTGTCGATATGGCGTCATCAACAGCTGGAGTCACCTTTACCGACAGCGATTTAAAAGTCATGCCAGTCAATACTGGCTTTGAAAGTATTGCCCTATTAGCACCTGGCACAGCCCAGCCTGGTGGTAGCAATTTCAAAGGAGCGTCGAGTTTTGGCGGCTCCTCTGCAGCAGAAAATGGCTATTACTTTAATGGTTTAAATGTCACCAGTATTCAAACTGGCTTAGGTTCTATTCGCTTGCCTTGGGAAGCCATTTCGCAAACGCAAGTGAAAACCGGTGGGATCAGTCCAGAGTTTGGTGGGGCACTTGGCGGTATTGTCAATGCCGTGTCTAAATCCGGTGATAACGAATTTAAATTCGGTGCAGAAGTCCGCTTAGACCCGTCATTTAGCCATGATTACCATGACTCCAACTACCAAGATAACGGCACCATCAACATCAACACGCAACAAGATTATGACTCGTTTCGTGAGCTACAACTGTGGGCCAGTGGCGCGTTAATAGAAGACAGCTTGTTTTATTATGGCTTATTTGCACCGCGAAAGGAGGTCAACCGCTGGGCTGAGCAAACGATCTTTAATGACCGTGAAAGAGAGGAAGACCGCTGGTTTGCCAAAGTGGATTGGTTTATTGATGAGGACCATTCATTGGGCTTTTCTGCCATGAATAATAAACGACAATGGAGCAGACAAAGTTATACCTACGATTGGCAGAGCAACGAGATTGGCGAGAAACAAGGCGTAGCTGCACCAGGTGAAGATGGCGGTAAAGTCTACAGCATCGACTATAACGGCTACTTTACCGACTTCTTCTCGGTATCAGCGGTCATTGGTCGAGTTACTGAAAACGTTGAGAACATCGTGGCTTCAACACTTCCTGGTGTTTGGGATGAGCGTAGCAGCTTTGTAACGCTATCAAGTCATACAGCAGCAGGCATTAGTGAAAAGGAGTTTATTCGTGACCAAGCCCGTATCGATTTTAATATCGACTTGGATTATCACTCTATTTTATTTGGTGTTGATTACACCAAAGTATCGGTGGATTATTTTGAAGGCCAAAATGGTCTTGGCGCTGCAGAAGGTTGGTGGAGCATTAAAACGGCTGGTGAAAACAGCATATCTGGCGCTGCCATTGGTGAAGATTATGTTGAACGCCGGGTTCGAACCCGTACGGTCGACTCTGAAGTAAACTCATTGGCCTTCTATGTTAATGACTCTTGGCAGGTGACGGATGAGCTGGTTGTGAATTTAGGGCTAAGATACAGCCAGTTTGAAAACACCGTCACCGATGGTCGTGCTTATGTTGATATGGACAATCAACTAGCACCAAGGCTGCAGGCGATTTACGACCTCAATGGCGACGGTGAGTCTAAGGTCTTTTTCACTTATGGTCGTTATTTCCAGCCGGTGTCGGCCAATATGAACATCACTCAGGGCAGTGCTTCAATTGAATGGTTTGAATATTTTGACCTCGACCAAGTGGATGCCAATGGCTTTCCAGTGCTGTTATCTGATGGCTCCCCTAGTCGCGGGGCGATGCTCAGAGACCGACGCTGGCGTCAACGGGGGATCACTGAGCCTGGTCTGATTGCTTCTTCTTCACTAAACCCCATGTATTCAGACGAGTTTACGCTGGGTTATCAAACCGAGGTATTTGATGACATGGCGTTTGGCGTACGTGCCATTTATCGTGACTTAGGCCGCAGTGTTGAAGACACCGATGTTGGCCCGGTACTGGCGAAAAAACTCGCCGAGCTTGGTATTGCCGACAATGTCGGGCAGGGGTCGTATTACGTGCTCAACAACCCAGGCGAAGCGATATCGATGAGCTACGACTTTGATGGTGATGGCCAAGTCGATGACGTTACCCTCACGGCTGAAGAATTAGCGCTACAACAAGCGGTAAGAAAGTATCTCGCCCTTGAGTTCACTTTAGAGGGCAATATTACCGATAAACTGCGAATTAATTCTTCTTATACCTGGTCCCATAGCTATGGTAATACTGAGGGGTTAGTTAAAACCGACAACAACCAAGCCGATCCCGGTTGGACCACCTCTTATGATTACGCCGACTTAATGGATCATGGTTACGGAAATTTGCCTAACGATCACCGCCATTCGCTTAAGGTCTCAGGCTCCTATGACATCACTGATAACTTTACCCTAGGTTTGGTTGCACGGACGGTTGCAGGTCGTCCCACCAACTACTTTTCGAAACACCCAGTTGGAGTAGACAGTTGTGCTCCTGGCAGTCCATGGGATGCCTGTATCAGTAAATATTACGGTCACGTTTCTCACTATGACGAGAATGGTGAGCCAACACCTCGAGGCAGCGTGGATAATTTACCTTGGGCAACCACAATCGATTTATCCTTAAGCTATCAAGTGGACGTCGCCGGTCATGATTTACTGCTTAAAGGCACTGTTTATAACCTCTTGAATGCCGATAAAGCGCTCGATATTCGTGAGCAACGCTCATTAGATGGTGATAATGGTCTGATCCTAAACCCAGATTATGGCCTGGTCAGCATGCGCCAAAAAGAAAGGTATCTGTCATTAGTCGCGCGTTTTACCTTTTAAAGCAAGACTCATGTTATGAACTATAACCCCCGGTGATAAAACCATGCCAACGGAATTTCCCTAGGCAAGTACCCTAAGCCGAGCTTTGACTCGGCTTATTTCTCTGACAGGTCGATAAAAGTCTGCAACGATAACTTGATTTTAATAGTAGGGTTAACCTTGTCGATTTACCAACAATAGGAGTAGTAACATTCAATGCAAGTGGATTATTTAACCAGACAACAAAAGCTAATCGCTCGGTTACAACAACATAATCTTCAGGCAATGCTGATTTTTGGTTATGAAAACATTCTCTATTTAACTGGCTTTAGTGGTAATGCGGCGACCTTAATGATTAACACGGATGGCGCAGCTGTGCTTATCACCGACTATCGCTATTATGAACGTGCTTGTGCGGAAACACAGGACGTTGAGGTTGTGTTACGAGACCGCGACAAAGAATCACTACCAGCGTGTTTGTTTCGGTTATTGGGTGAAGCTAAGCAGATTTGTTTTGAAGCACATAAACTCACTCACCATGAATATTTAGCGTTATGCCAAGCCTGCCCAGCATCAACGTCGCTGCAAGTGGCTCAACACTGGGTGGAACAGCTAAGAGAGCTAAAAGATGACTATGAGATAGCCTCTATCAAGCGCGCCGCAGCCATTGCCGATCAAGCATTGCTAGAAACCTTGCCACTGCTAAAGGCTGGGATCACAGAGCGAGAAGCCGCGCTGGAACTGGAGTACCGTATGCAGCGGTTAGGTTCACAAGGCATGTCATTTGCCACAATCTTATTGTTTGGCGCCCGCAGCTCTTTGCCACATGGCAGCCCAGGAGAAACCAAACTGAAGGAAGGTGACATGATCTTGCTTGATTTTGGTGCCGTGGTTAATGGTTACCGCTCCGATATGACCAGAAGTTATGTGTTAGGTACGCCAAGCAAGCGGCAACAAGCCATATTCGATACCGTGCAGAGCGCACAACAACAGGCTCTGGCATTGCTAAAACCTGGTTGCGACTGCCAACAGCTTAATGATGCCGCCCACCAAGTGTTAAGCCACAGTGAATTTAGTGAATTTGCAGGAGAGGGGCTGGGGCATGGCTTGGGATTATTTTTGCACGAAACCCCATTTATCAAACCCGGAGTCAATCACCAGCTACAAGTGGGCAATGTGATCACCATTGAGCCGGGAATTTATATTCCTAATTTTGGCGGTGTCAGGCTGGAAGAAGACGTATTGATCACCGAATCTGGCTATCAACGCTTGACTCATGCACCACAACAATTTCAACTAGGCTAGGAGGCAAACATGAAGATCATATCGGCGCAGCAAGTGGCCAGTCAGTTAAATTTTACGCGCTTGATTACGGCATTGCGCGAGGGATTTGCACAGCAAGCAGGCATGCCAACTCGCCATGTCTATGAGCTTAATCAACAGCCAGACAATCACGATGCCTTTGCGGTGTTACCTGCCTGGAATGAAACGGTAATTGGGGTTAAAGCGTTTACCTACTTCCCAGACAATAAGCAGCAACAAAAAGCCACTTTACACTCCAAAATCATGCTATTTGAACGCCAACATGGCGAGCCATTAGCATTAGTGGATGGTACCGAAGTAACGCTATGGCGAACGGCTGCGGTTGCGGCGTTAGCAGCTGACTATTTAGCGCCGAAAAACGTACGTCACTTGGTGTTCTTTGGTTCAGGAAATCTATCTCGTTATATGATAAATGCCCACTTAGCGGTGCGAGAATATCAACAGGTGAGTGTGATTGCCCGCAACCAAGACGCAGGCTTAGCGCTGGTTGAATCGCTTGGCGCTGAGTATCCTGAGATTGAATTCAACTTTGCTATGCAAGCCAGTGAAAACATGATTGCCAATGCCGACGTCATTAGCTGTGCTACTGGCAGCCAGCAACCGCTGTTTAAAGGTACGTGGCTCACTCCAGGCACGCATATTGATTGCATCGGCAACCACCACCGTGAAGGCCGTGAATGCGATAGCGACACTGTGGTTAAAAGTCGCGTTTTTGTCGACAGTCGTGCTAATGTATTAAACGAAGCGGGTGAGTTACTGCTGCCCATCAAAGAAGGGGTCTTTTCGCCTACGGATGTGGTTGCAGAGCTCAGTGAAATGACCAAGGATCAAGGGGGCCGAGAAACTGAACAAGAGATCACCTTGTTTAAATCGGTTGGCACCGCCTTGAGTGATCTAATTGGAGCAAAATTAGTCTATGACCTGGTTCAACAATAAGGAACATGGCAAGGTATATGAGGTATTGGCGGTGGTGAAAGCCGCCGACAAGCGGATGATTAACCCGCTAATATGCCATGAAAGCCATATGTTGGTAAGTTACCAATTAGCCAGTGGTGAGCAAAAAAGCGAACAGCTGTTGTTTGATGAGGTGTTTTATCACGCATTTCATGACCATCAGCCCTGTTATGTGATGGTGGATGACAGTGGAATTCGCCACTATCACCCGTGCCAAAAATAAAGCCCGTATCCGACCATAAAGGCCGGAATGGCGGAGTACAAGGTGGCCACTAAAGCCGCTTTGGGCGCCAGTGCAATGGCGGGAAATAGGGCATCACCGTCGTTAGCAACGGCGTTCGCGGCTAAGGCGCTGAACGGCACTATGCCTTGCAAATAAAGCGTTGTTACAACAATTTGTGGACCACAGCCGGGCAGTAAGCCAATAGTAATGGCCACTAAGGGAGCGTAAATGGCAAACTGGTTAAACCAAAGCCCCAGATCTAACCCAAACAACACCGTCGCTAGTTCATACAGTAAAAAGCTGGCCACCACCCAAGCGGTAACAAAGTGGGTGTCTTGCAAAACGCGAGTTAATTTTCCGGGCTCATTGTGCTGCTCATCTTCTGAGGTAATGTCTTTATACGTCATCCCTTTTGAGCTAAGTGCCCAAATACACACGGCAAACAAACCCAGTGCGGCGCCAGACCAAGTTATGGCGTTTTGAAAGCGGCCAAAATCGCTATTAAAGGCAATGGCAAGGGCAATGACCACGCTTGGCGCTAAAAACAACTTCCAGACCGAGCGGCTGAGTACTACGGCTTTAGGAATAGCTTGTGTGTGTGCCTGATGTTCAACATCCCCCGCAGGGGCACAGAAATTGGGCGCGTGAAAAAGGCGAACCACGAAGCCACTAAGGCAACCAACGAGAATACCCAAAGAGATAATTTGCAGCGCGGTGGTAGGAGCTTTGGCCATTAATAAAAAAGCCGCATCGCCCATGGTGGCGGTAAGCACAGCGACCACCGCCGCAAAGCTGGCTTGGCCTTTGGTAAATTGGGTAACCACAATAATTGCGCCACCACAGCCTGGCAACGCTCCCATGAAGGACGCCATGATAATTTCCAAGGTGGCGGATTGTTGACTTAGGTAGCTGAGGTTTAGCTGCGGTAGTTTGTCGACAAGGTAGTAGTAAATAAGCAAGGTTGCTGCAACAAACACAGTAACTTGATAAAAGGCATCGCTCAGAGCGCCAATAACGACACTGCGGGTACTGTCCATAAACAGCAACAGAGCAATTAAAGCAGGTAACAGCAAGCGTTTATTCAATAGCGCTCCTAACGTATTAACCGCTGTATGATAAGGGTAGTGTTGAAGTAGGGACGAAAACATAAAGTGCAACCGGCATTGATAACTAGGTTGCACTTTAGCTTTAATCTAAATGATAATCAATATCAATTAGTCTGTTTTCTTTGGAACTCAGCCGTTTTGTTCCATTTTGGCCAGGCTTCTTGTTGTGACACGTCGTAGCCCACTTTGAAAAACAGCTGTAGATCTTGTACCGCGCCGCTTAAGTCCCACTCTTCACGGTAACGGTCACAAGGTTGATGGTAACAGCCTCTAAGTACCAAGCCCATGCGTTTACGGTACGTTGCCGTGGCCTCGTCACGAGCCTCTGTACCGCCGCCAGCATACATGGCTGGCACGCCCATGTTGGCAAAGGCAAAGTGATCTGAGCGATAGTAGCCACCAGCTGCCGGACGAGGATCGCCAGAAACGTCACGGTCTTGCTGTTTGGCCGCCGCAGCTAAAATGCCATCGAGCTCAGATTTACCAATACCAACAACGCTAATGTCTTTTACTTTACCTAACAGGTTTAGGCTGTCCATATTAATGTTGGCCACTGTTTTATCCGCTGGAATAACGGGATTAGCGGCATAATATTTTGCCCCTAATAAACCTTGCTCTTCAGCAGTCACTGCAAGGAAGGTCATTGAGCGGTCTGGGCGGTTTGGTAATTTAGTAAAGGCCTCTGCCACCTCAATCATGCCCCCTGTGCCACTGGCATTATCATGAGCACCATTGTAAATTTGATCGCCTTTACGATTGGGGTCAATGCCAAGGTGATCCCAGTGGGCAGAATAGATAATGTGCTCATCAGGCTTTTCACTACCAGGCAAGGTGGCAATAAAGTTATAAGAGGTGGACTTTTTAATGGTGTTTTTAACTGTAACAGAGGCTGTTAAGTCGCCCATGTCGACATGATAAGCACCTTGTGCAGCCTTTTGCTTCGCAGTTTCAAAGTCAAGGCCGGCTTTTTCAAACAGCTCTTTGGCAACATCCACGGTAATCCAGCCTTCCACCGCGACACGGTCCATGTTGTTATTTTCTTTATCAAAACCAAACTGTGGACCACTCCAAGAGTTCTCTACAACACTCCATGGATAGGAAGCCGGAGCCGTTTCATGAATAATGATAGCGCCCGCAGCGCCTTGACGAGATGCTTCTTCGTATTTGTAAGTCCAACGACCATAATAGGTCATGGCTTCACCGGTGAATAAGCCAGAATCTGGGTTGGCGAAACCTGGGTCGTTAACCAGCATCACCACGGTTTTACCTTCTACATCTAGGCCTTCATAGTCATTCCAGTTGTACTCAGGAGCATTAACACCATAGCCAACGAACACCAGCTCTGAATCGTTAATTGCTTCTAACTCGCTGATCCGAGCAGAGCCCATTACCATGTCTTTTTTGTATTGGTAGCTTTTACCACCAATTTCTAAGCTCATATTGGGATCGGCTTCTAATGACACCAACGGCACTTCTTGTAAAAAGCTATTGCCGTTGCCTGGTTCATAACCAAGCGCTTTGAAGTGTTTAGTAAGATAAGCGAGCGTGAGTTCTTCGCCTTTAGTTGAAGGGGCACGGCCACCAAATTCATCTGAAGCAAGAGTTTTTATATGGGCTCTTAGCTGAGCATCGTTAATGCTGTTATATGCCGTGTCTAAATCATCAGTGGTGTTAGCCGTCGTCATACAACCAGCAAGGACTGCCATTGACAGCGCCGTGAGCGTCAGTTTACGTTTCATAATTGCCTTTCTTTTACTTGTTAGGAACCCCTAAGTAGTACCATAAAAGCGCGATAAATTCGAGCGAGATAAGGCAAGTAGGTAGAACCGCTGGTGGCTTACGCTTATTTACAATTGAGTTTTGCCTCTGTGCAGAGGCTCAAGTAAAATGCTGGTTAATGCTCTAATATCGCGCTTGTATTAATGAAAAAATTTACCGCACCAGAAACTTGGCAGGTTAAGTGCCTTAACAACCCGGCTTTTAGTCATCTCAATGACTTATTTCAATTACACCAACAACCAGACTGGCCATCACCACAGTGGCTGACGGCACAAGTTAACCGAGTGAGCAAACAGCACTATGATACGGTGTTTGTCGCTGATCATGAGCTTGATTTCGGCGATAAATATTACGAAGAAATTATTTATCAAAGCCATCAAGTGCCCACCCGTAGTAACAATTGGCATGACTTATTTGGTGCCTTAATATGGTGTTTGTTTCCGAAAACCAAAGCGTTACTTAATGCCTTGCACATTGCAGAGATAGAACAATTTGGTTTGAAACAGCGCAGCAAAAAACGCAATGCCCTGACCTTATTCGATGAGTGCGGCATGGTATTAGCAATTGATGATGAAAAGTGGCGCACCAAGCTGCAAGCACACCAATGGCAAAGCGTGTTTTACGATAACAGAGCAGCCTGGTTTAGTCGTATTCAGCCTTTTGTATTTGGCCATGCCAATTATGAAATGATGACCAACCCCTTTATCGGTTTAACCGCTAAATTGTTGTGTATTGTCGTTCCTCCTGAGTTCAACACATTGAGCTTGGCGCAGCAGTATCAGTATTTAGATGAGCAATTGGTGGCGTGGATCAATGATGGTTTGCTGGACGATAACAGTCAATTGTCGCCGCTGCCGCTGCTAGGGATCCCAACTTGGCATACGCAGGCTCAAGACTTAACCTTTTACCAAAATACGGATTATTTTCGTCCTAAGAGAAGGAAGTAGCATGATAGCTATATCAGGACTAAAAAAGCGCTTTGTACTGACCAAAGAGCATAAAAAGAACAAAAGCACCGCCGACCCCAGAGAGCGCGATGGTTACTTTCATAGCGTGGAAGACGTCAGTTTATTTTGTGGCGCAGGGGAAGTATTAGGTCTACTTGGCCCCAATGGCGCAGGTAAAACCACCACGTTACGGATGTTATCTACGGCACTCAAACCAGATGCTGGGAGCATTAACATTGCAGGCAAAGACGTAGTAAAAAAACCAATATTGGCAAGAAAGGCGATTGGCTTTCTTTCGGGCTCAACCGGGCTTTATGGTCGTCTTACCGCGAAAGAAAACGTCGAATACTTTGCTCGACTTCATGGCATGCGGGGCAAATCGCTAAAACAACGCTGTGACGAGCTGTTTCAGCGCTTAGAAATGACCAGTTTTTTGGATAAAAGGGCCGAGCACTTATCCACAGGGATGAAGCAAAAAACCAATATTGCCCGAGCTGTGGTTCACAACCCTGAGGTGGTGGTACTGGATGAGCCCACCACTGGCTTGGATATTATGACCACACAAACCGTGATTGAATTTATACGCGACCTAAAGTCGCAAGGTACTCCGGTTATTTTTTCAACCCATCATCTCGACGAAATTGCTTTATTGTGTGACCGGGTATCAGTAATTAATGAAGGGGTAACCTGCTTTGATGGTTCATTATCGCAGTTTAAAGAGCAAGGGCAAAGCCAAGAGCTAAATCAAGCCTTTTTAAACCTATTAACGGGAGGCACAGATGTTTGAGGTTTTTTTAAAAGAAGTGCGTGAACTGCTGCGTGACCGCAAAACCTTGTTTTTTGTTATCGCCTTACCCATGTTGATCTTTCCGGTAATTATGGCGTTAATGGGGTTTTTGGCTTCTCAGGCCGCACTCGAGGCCAAGCAAGAAGTGCACACTTATTACTTGGTCAATTCTCAGTATGCCGAACCTTTTGCCGAAAAAGTGTTTTACCATAAAAGTTTTCAACTGTACCAAGGTGACAGGACTCTGAATACAGTGGCTGAGCTTCGTCAGGCCGTGAAAGATGGCATTATCGATGTTGGCATTTTTATTCCTTCAGATCCGGTTGCGAACCTAAATGACGGGGTCAAAAGTGAATGGCAAATTGTGTTTAATGACGCGCAATCCATTAACTTTATTTTCAATCGCTTGTCAGAACTGGCAAAAGACTTTTCAAATCAGTTGAGAGCGGCAAAGTTAGATCAATTAGGGCTCTCTAAAGCGCTACAACAAGCGATCCTAGAGCCCATCAGTATTAATAAGGTCGATACCGCAGACACCCGTGAAAACTTGGGGGAGAAGCTCGGTGCCTTTATTCCCTATATGCTGATACCACTAGTGTTGATGGGAGCAAGCTATCCAGCTATTGATTTAGGTGCCGGTGAAAAAGAGCGCGGCACACTTGAAACGCTGCTGTTAACGCCTATTTCTCGAACCGAGCTGGTTTTAGGGAAGTTTTTAACGGTCTTAAGCAGCTCGATTTTTTGCGCCATGGTAACGGTGTCGAGCATGGCATTATGGATAGCAATAGCAAGTCAATTTGTGGCATTAGATATCGTTAAAAGCGCTTTTTCTTCAGTAGCATTATTGGACTTCTTATTGATCTTTGCGTTGTTACTGCCTGTGGCTGTGATGCTTTCTGCATTGACCTTAGCCATATCCATCTATGCTCGTAGCTTTAAAGAAGCACAAAACTACATGGGACCACTGGGTATGGGGATTTTTATTCCCATTGCAGTGTCGCTATTGCCTAATATGGAGCTCACCAGTAAAACGGCGCTTATTCCGCTGACCAACGTGGCATTAGCGATTAAAGAGATCATTAAAGGCACGGTAAATTATGCTGATGTGGCGATGATTTTTGCTGCCTCAGCGACGCTGGCTGCCCTGTTACTGTTCTGTTGCGTTAAATGGTTTAATAAAGAGAGTGTACTATTTCGATAATGTTTGCGGCTCGCAGTCACAAGGACTCGAGCCGAGCTCGTTTACGCAGCTTTTATTTCATTCACTTTATCTATTTCCACCACATTCAACACCGCTTGAACATCAGACCAATGTAATAATTCGATACGGCCTTCGGCGTTTTCCACCAGGGCCGTGCAGTTCTCTATCCAATCACCATCATTACAGTAAACAATGCCATCAACTACGCGGATCTCCGGCTGGTGGATATGGCCACAAATGATGCCATCAACCCCTTGTTTTTTAGCTTCATGAATGGCGGCATGTTCAAACGCGGCGATGGCGGCTCTGGCTTTATGAACGCGTTGTTTTAACCAAGAAGCCAATGACCAGTAGTGACCGCCATATAACCTTCTAAAGCGGTTAGTCCAGCGGTTTAAAAACAGTAAGAAGTCATAAGCGGCATCACCAATGATGCTGATCAGTTTGTTATAGCGGGTAGCGCTGTCAAAGTCATCACCGTGCAGCAGTAAAAACCGTTTTCCAGCCGATGTGGTATGAATATAAGTATGGTGTACTTCGACTTTAAATAAATGTTGGCCACAGTAATTGCGAAAGGTTTCGTCATGATTACCGGGAATATAAATCACCCGAGTGCCGTTTGCTGCTTTTTGTTGGATGCACTCTAATACTTGATAGTGAGAAGGATGCCAATAAAACTGCCGTTTCATTGACCACAAGTCGATAATGTCTCCCACCAAATAAAGTACATCACAGTCCGTTTTATTTAGAAAGTCGAGTAAGTAGTCGGCTTTGCAATCTTTATAGCCTAAGTGTACGTCAGAGATCCAAATGCTGGGGTAGTAGGTTTTGTTCATAGCGCTGGCCTTTAGCGTAATAATGACCATGCTAAAAAGCGAATGTGACAGGGGTGGGGCAGTTATAAGAAGGTAACATGACAAAGAGCATACCTGAGTATGCTCTTTTCAGTGGTGGTATTAGCCCTTAACTGCTGCTGTGATGGTGGCCACAGCTGTGTCTATGTCGAGCATTTGCTTCTCGCCAGTGTGGCGATTTTTCAATTCCACCTGATTGTTATCTAGGTTACGCTCGCCAATTACAAGGGTGTAAGGAATACCAACGAGTTCCATGTCGTTAAACATCACACCAGGGCGCTCTTTACGGTCATCAAATAACACATCGATGCCCGCAGCTTGCAACTGAGCATAAAAGTTTTCCGCGATTTCAGGAATGCGATGCGATTTATGCATATTCATTGGCACAATCGCAACTTCGAATGGCGCTATGGCGAGTGGCCATTTGATCCCATATTTATCGTTATTTTGCTCAATGGCAGCGGCAACAATACGAGAAACACCAATACCATAACACCCCATGGTCAGCGTTTGGTTTTTACCGTCTTCTCCTAACACTCCGGCTTTCATGGCTTCGGAATATTTGCTACCAAGCTGGAATACGTGGCCCACTTCAATGCCGCGCTTTATTTGCACCTTGCCGTTGCCACATGGACTTGGATCGCCTTCCACCACATTACGAATATCGGCAACGGTGTAGTCAGTAACGTCACGGTCCCAATTGATGCCGCTGTAGTGTTCACCATCTTTATTGGCACCGGCAACAAAATCAGCCATCACATTTGCGCTGCGATCAACGATGATCGGCATAGTAAGACCAACTGGGCCTAATGAACCGGGCTTAGCACCAATGGCGTTAACAATGTCTTCTTCACTGGCCATTTCTAAAGGCGCATGAACCAGCTCATGTTTCTCAGCTTTAAGCTCGTTAAGTTCATGATCGCCACGTAAAACCAACGCCACTAAACCTCGTTCACCGTTATCATCTTCGGCACCATAGACAATTAAGGTTTTCACACCACGGTGTGGCTTCACGCCGTGTTTAGCTTTTAAGTCAGCAATAGTAAAGGCTTCAGGCGTGGCAAAACGGTTTAGCTCTTTGCTTGGAGCAGGTCTTGGCTCTGTGGGTGCGAGCGCTTCAGCTTTTTCAATATTGGCGGCATAGTCGCTGCTATCACTAAAGGCAATGGCGTCTTCACCGGATTCAGCCAGAACATGGAATTCGTGAGATAAGTTACCACCGATGGAGCCACTGTCTGCAATTACTGGGCGATAATCCACACCAAGACGGTCAAAGATATTACAATAGGCCTTAAACATCTTATGGTAGGTATTTTCTAAACACTCATCCGTTAGGTGGAATGAGTAAGCGTCTTTCATGGTGAACTCACGTGAGCGCATTACCCCAAAGCGAGGGCGAACCTCGTCTCTTACCTTGGTACTGATTTGGTACAGTGTTAACGGCAGTTGCTTATAACTATTAATTTCACGACGAACGAGGTCGGTGATGACCTCTTCGTGTGTTGGACCCAGCGCAAAAGGACGGCCGTGGCGGTCGTTAATACGCATTAGCTCTGGGCCGAATTGCTCCCAGCGGCCAGATTCTTGCCACAGCTCAGCAGGCTGAATAACCGGCATTGACAGTTCAATGGCGCCGGCTTTGTCCATTTCTTCACGCACGATCCGCTCTACTTTACGAAATACTTTCAGGCCAGAAGGTAGCCAAGTATAAAGGCCAGAGGCTAATTTACGGATCATGCCAGCTCTAAGCATAAGTTGGTGGCTGACTATTTCAGCGTCTGACGGCGTTTCTTTTAACGTCGCCAAGATATATTCACTCGTACGCATCGTAATTCCAGTATAAGTTACTTATTGTTCTCGTATGGCGCATATTCTAGCAGTGCCAGAGGCGCTTACAAAGCTTTAATCCAACACAATTCAGCGGGCTATTTGTCCGACTCGCTGAACTGTTGTTCTGTTGTGATGTCGAAGACATGATTATGGTCACCTTCCACACGCCAGCGAATATTATAGTGATACAAACTCATGCCATACTCTTGTTGTTCACTACGCTTCTTTTTATAAGCGGGCCTTGGGTCTTGTTTCAGCACATTGGTAATAAACGCTTGCAGCTCGGGGTAGTGAGATTGCTGGGTAATGAAATCCAATGCTGTGTCACTAAAGCTCACCGTCATGGCGGTTTCTGGTCGACTATCTGCAAACCCTGCCGTGGCGTCTAGTTGGCCATCGGAATAGGGTAAATAGGGTTTAATATCGATGATGGGGGTACCATCAAGTAAATCGACCCCAGACAGCAATAAACTCAGCTGCCCTTGATGATATTCAATACCATCCAGCTTTACCGCACTCATGCCAATGCCATTGGGGCGAAAGGTGGCGCGGGTTGCAAATACGCCTTTGCGCTCATTGCCACCAAGGCGAGGCGGGCGCACCAGCGCGGAATAGCCTTTTTCAGCAGTTTCATGAAAGCGGAACAAAAGCCAAACATGGCTGAAAGCATCTAATCCACGAACAAACTCTTCGCGGTTAAAGTCGGGGCAAAACTCCAGTCGCGCTTTGGCTTCTGGCACCAACCTTGGTTGTCTGGGAATGGCAAATTTTTGTTTGTAAGGAGACTTAATGTAGCCAACAGGCGTTATGGTAATGGTTTCCACGGGGTTCTCTATTTAATTGCTTGGCTCGATTTTACTACTAAAATTCACATTAGCCAAAGGCTTAAGACTAAAGTGCTGTAATGAGCTGTAATGAGCTGTAATGTCATTAATGTAGAATATTGCATAATCTTACTGCCATGGATTTAGCCTAGGAGTTTGATTATGGCAACCACAGAGCATACAAAACCGGCTGCAGCAAAAGTAAAGGAGCCAGTTCAAAAAGATTTCGCCACCCGCGCACAACAATATAAAAACGTATTAGATGAACTGGCAGTAATACCGCACCTTAAGAGTCGTTTAAAAGAAATAGCCCGATGAAATGGAATGAAAATGGAATTCAAGTCTCAGGTTGAACACAGTTGTCAACAAGTTCTCAATAGTGCCTCACCCATTCGGCCTGTATTAGTGGCAGCCATATCAAGGCGCAGAGCAAACCTGCAAGCGATCATTAAAGAACTGAATGAAGGCTCGGTGAGTCCAGCTAAATTGGATGCGTTGTTAAGTGAAGAGGTTAACAAAGTTGCCAACGTATTGATTGAACAAAGTAACTTAAGTCAATTTGAAGCGAAGCAAAAAAGTGAGAAAGCCATCTTCACTTTGGCGAAAAGGCTAATGTGAGCTAGCCCTGTTCGTCGAGTTTGTGCCAGTCGATGGTAGGAAGTGCCTCTAGTGCAGGCCGTGCAAAGTAATAGCCTTGGAATAAGCTGACGCCCAATGACTGCAAATAGCGAAACTCAGCTTGGGTTTCGACTCCCTCAGCCAATAATGACACTCCCAGTTCACTACAGGTAAGCAGCATGCCCTTAACGATAGCTTGCTTGGCAGGGTCTTTGTCGATATCGGTAATAAGCGACATATCCAGCTTAATTAAGTCAGGTTGAAAGCCACTGAGTAAGCTAAGTCCGGCATAACCCTCACCAAAGTCATCAATGGCGGTTTTGAATCCGTTTGCGCGATAGGTTTTGAAAATATGGGTAAGGTAGCTGCGGCTGATCACTTGCTCTTGTTCCGTCACCTCAAAAATTATCTGTTTCGTTGGGAAACCACAGCGTCTAGCGCTTTTAATGGTGGCTGCCAAGCAAGCCAATGGCTCGTAAATAGCTTGCGGCATAAAGTTGATATTGAGGTTATCTTCTTTGCTGAGCTCGGCGAAGGTTTCAATAGCCGTGATGCGACAACGCTGATCGAAGCTGTATTGATTGTCCTCATTGACTTGGCTCAATATTTCAAAGGCGCTTTCGCCATTGGCGCCTCTGACTAATGCTTCGTAAGAGAAAATACTGCGTTTGGACACATCAACAATAGGTTGGAAAGCCATTTTAATATCAAAGTCTAAGGCTTGCTTACACTTGCAACTGCTGGCAATCATACATTCCTTTATTATCTACGGTAATCAGTATTTTAAAAGTAGCAGGTGACGCTAAAAGATAAAGTAAAAACAGCACTTTTTGTTTGTCCTTTGTAAGGTACATTGAATCCGAAAAAGACTACTGATAGGATGAGTTGAGTATAACAATAACAAGGAAAATCGTTTGAATACCAAATCATTTATACTACCTGTAGCTATCTCTATAGGGTTATCTATGCCATCAGCTGCAGCTCCTAAACAAGAGTTGCACTTAGCTACTGTTACCAAAGCAACACCAATAGATCGGGTAAAGCCGCGTTACCCAAAAACTGCGGCTTTAAAAGGTGGCGAAGGCTGGGTTAAACTGAGTTATATTGTCAATGAAGATGGCTCTGTCAGCTCGCCCATTGTTGAAGACTCATCAGGCCAGCGGGCATTTGAGCGAGAATCTTTACGTACCGTTAAACGCTGGCGTTATGAACCCGCCGTAAGTAATGGTAAAGCGATAAAGCAATGTAAAAATTCAGTGATGATGAGCTTTCGGCTTGATGATTCTCCTCAAGGCGCATCAAAACCTTTCATTTATAGCTATCGCAAGGCTTCTGAGTTTTTAGATGAAGGCAAGCTGAAAGCAGCTAAAGAAAAAATTGATAAGTTAATTGAGCGAAAGCGTTTGAATTTATATGAGGAAACCTATTTTAACTTATTACAGTCTCGTTATTACCAACTGACAAAGCAGCCAGAGCAGCAGCTCAGAGCCCTTTAAGGGATCATTTGGCATGGCCAAGAAGTGATTGGTGATGAGGCTTACGCTCAAAGCTTAGCAAAAAGTATTGTCCTTCAGGCACAGTTGCAAAAATTTAAGGGCGCCCTTAACGATTTTGACTCGCTTAAACAAATGACTGAACAGCAAAAGTTTATTGACGCTACCGCCCCGACGGTGGAAAAGATAGAAGCTGTCGTTGCCGATCCTGAAAGACTACTTGTTACTGATGCGAAAGTAAATGAACGTGCCAGCTGGACGCATCAGTTGATCCGTAACGCATTCACGCTTTCTGAAATAAACGGGGAGCTGCACAACCTTGAGGTGCGCTGTGAAAACAAATATTCCAGCTTTACCATTAAAGAGCAAGTGTAATGGACTATTCCTAAGTCTTGGGGCGAGTGCGAGGGCGTTCAAAATTCTGTGTCAGATAATAACGCCTAAATATCCAAGTACC